>DASZJM010000411.1:0-4573 GCA_035948165.1 Candidatus Methylomirabilota bacterium | reverse complement strand
GTCTCGCTGGTGGCCACCTTCGGGGTGATGTACGTGCTCGGCTACAGCCTGGACAACCTGTCGCTCATGGCGCTGACCATCGCGACCGGATTCGTGGTGGACGACGCCATCGTCGTCCTGGAGAACGTGGCGCGGCATCGGGCGGCCGGGCTCTCGCCTCTCGAGGCCGCGCTCCGCGGGGCCCGGGAGATCGGCTTCACGGTGCTCGCGATCAGCCTCTCGCTGGTGGCGGTGTTCACTCCCATCCTCCTGATGGGCGGCCTGGTGGGCCGCCTCTTCCGGGAGTTCGCGATCACGCTCTCCGCGGCGATCGCGATCTCGCTGCTGGTGTCGCTGACCACCACGCCGATGATGTGCGCCACCCTCCTCGCCCGGGAGACGGCGGGCAAGCACGGCCGGCTCTACCGGCTGAGCGAGGGGGCCTTCGAATGGATGCGGGGCGGCTACGAGAGGAGCCTCTCGTGGGTGCTGCGGCATCAGCGCGGCGTGCTCGCGGTGACCGTCCTGACCGTCGCCCTGAACGGCTACCTGTTCTGGGCGGTGCCGAAGGGGTTCTTTCCTCAGCAAGATACGGGGCGGCTGCAGGGCGCCATTCAGGCCGCGCAGGACATCTCGTTCCAGGCGATGCAGGCCAAGCTGACCGAAATCGTAGACATCGTTGGGCACGACCCGGCGGTGGCCAACGTGGTGGGGTTCACGGGCAGCCAGGGCAACGGGCCCAGCACCGCCACCAACACCGCGCGTCTGTTCGTCATGCTGAAGCCGCTCGCGGAGCGGAAGATCAGCGCCGACCAGGTCATCGCGCGACTGCGCGGGCGGGTGGCCGTCGTGCCGGGGGCCCCCGCCTTCTTCCAGGCGGTGCAGGACGTCCGCGCGGGCGGGCGCATGGGGAACGCGCAGTACCAGTACACGCTTCAGGGGGACGACGTGCGGGAGCTGGACGCGTGGGGCCCGCGGGTGGCGGAACGCCTCCGCGCGCTGCCGCAGATCGTCGACCTGAGCAGCGATCAGCAAGATAGGGGGCGGCAGTCGTCGCTGGTGATCGACCGGGCCACCGCGTCGCGCCTCGGCATCACCCCCCAGGTCATCGACGACACGCTCGACGACGCTTTCGGCCAGCGCCAGGTGGCGATCATGTACAGCCCGCTCAACCAGTATCACGTGGTGATGGAGGTCGAGCCGCGCTTCTGGCAGCGTCCCGAGACGCTCGGGGACATCTACCTCCCGTCCGCCAAGGGCGGCATGGTGCCGCTCAGCGCGTTCAGCCGCTACGAGCCCACCCAGACCGCGCTGGCGGTGAACCACCAGGCCCAGTTCCCGGCGGTGACCCTGACCTTCAACCTGGCCCCGGGCGTCGCGCTGGGAGACGTGGTGACCGCGATCGAGGCCGCGGTGCGTCCGCTCGGGCTGCCCGCCTCCATCCAGGGGAGCTTCCAGGGCACCGCCCAGATCTTCCAGGCCTCGCTGGCCAGCGAGCCCTGGCTGATCGCCGCGGCGCTCCTCGCGGTGTACGTCGTCCTCGGGGTCCTCTACGAGAGCTACGTCCACCCGCTCACCATCCTGTCCACCCTGCCGTCGGCCGGGGTGGGCGCGCTGCTGGCCTTGCTGGCGTGCCGCACCGACCTGACCGTCATCGCCCTGATCGGCATCCTGCTCCTGGTCGGCATCGTGAAGAAGAACGCGATCATGATGATCGACTTCGCTCTCGAGGCCGAGCGCGTCGAGGGCAAGAGCCCGGCGGAGGCGATCCACCAGGCCTGCGTGCTGCGCTTCCGGCCGATCATGATGACCACGATGGCCGCGCTGCTGGGCGCGCTCCCGCTGGCCCTCGGGCGCGGCATCGGGTCGGAGCTGCGCCGGCCCCTCGGGATCGCGATCGTGGGGGGCTCATCGTGAGCCAGGCCCTCACGCTCTATACCACGCCGGTCGTGTACCTCTATCTCGACCGCGTACGGCTGTGGTGGGCGCGGGGGCGCGCCGGAGGGTGGCCGCTCGCGCCCGCGGTGTCCCCGGAAGGGCCGGAGCCGTGAGGCGCCGGACGGTGTGCGGCCGTCTCGGCGGCCCGCTCGTGCTCGCCTTGACGCTGCTCGTGCTCGGGAGCGCCTGCACGGTGGGGCCCGACTACGTGAGGCCGTCGATGTGGAGCCCCGACGCCTACAAGGAGCTCGACGGCTGGAAGGTCGCCCACCCTCGGGATGGCCTGGCCCGCGGCCCCTGGTGGGAGGTCTTCGACGATCCGCAGCTGAACGCCCTCGAGGCGCGGGTCAGCATCTCGAACCAGAACCTGGCGGTGTCCGAGGCCCAGTATCGGGAGGCGCGGGCGCTCGTGCGAGAGGCGCGCGCCGCGTATTTTCCGACCGTGACGCTCGGGCTCGGCTACACGCGGTCGCGTCAATCGACCACGTTCGTCTCCGGGGCCACCGGGGGATCGTCCAGCGGCACGTCCGCGAGCACCTCGACGTCTACCGGCACGTCGGGCACCGGGACGTCGGGATCCTCGCGCGGCGCCCAATCGGACTTCCAGCTGGGCCTCGACTTCTCGTGGGAGCTGGACGTCTGGGGACGGATCCGCCGCGAGGTGGAGTCGAACCGGGCCGCCGCCCAGGCGAGCGCAGGAGACCTCGAAGCGGCGCGCCTGAGCTTCCAGGCGGAGCTGGCGCAGGACTACTTCCAGCTCCGCACCCTGGACGCCCAGAAGCAGCTGCTCGACGAGACGGTCTCCGACTTCGAGAAGTTCCTCCGCCTGACCCAGGATCGGTTCGGGAGCGGGGTGGCGTCCCAGGCCGACGTGGTGCAGGCGCAGACCCAGCTCAAGACCACCCAGGCCCAGGCCATCGACGTGGGCGTCCAGCGCGCGCAGCTCGAGCACGCCATCGCGATCCTCATGGGGCAGGCGCCGTCCACCTTCACGCTGCCCGCCGCGCCGCTCACCGCCACCCCGCCGGCCATTCCGCCCGCGATTCCGATCGGCGTGCCGTCCGAGCTCCTCGAGCGGCGGCCGGACATCGCCGCCGCCGAGCGCCGGGTGGCCGCCGCCAACGCCCAGATCGGAGTCGCGGTGGCGGCGTTCTATCCGACCATTACCTTGAATGCGTCGAGCGGCTTCGAGAGCTCGAGCCTGGCTCAGTGGTTCACCGCGGCGAGTCACTTCTGGTCGGTCGGGCCGGGGATCTCGCAGACCGTGTTCGATGGCGGGCTGCGGCACGCCCAGACCGACGCGGCCCGCGCGGCCTACGACGCGACCGTCGCGACCTACCGGCAGACCGTGCTGAGCTCGTTCCAGGCGGTGGAGGACAACCTGGCCGCGCTTCGCATCCTGGAGGAAGAGAACGGGGTGCAGGACGAGGCGGTGAAGGCGGCGAAGAGATCCGTGGACCTGACCACGGACCAGTACAAAGCAGGCACCGTCAGCTACCTCAACGTGATCACCGTCCAGACCATCGCGCTGACCGACGAGGTGACCGCGATCCAGATCCGCGGCCGGCGCGTCGCCGCCGCCGTCCTGCTCGTCCAGGCCCTCGGGGGCGGATGGACCGAGGCCCAGCTCCCGTCTGCTGCCGACGTAACGAAGCGATGACGGCTCACTTCGCGGCTGGAGTCAGGGTTACGGTCGCTCCAAATGTCTTATCCAGCGACAGCGCCGAACCTGTCCACTTCCCATCCGAGCTCGGTCTGAGCTCATAGGAGCCCCGATTCGTCTCGAATCTCAGCACTCCGTTCCTTACCGATGGCGTCTTCATCGGGCCATTGGCGATCTTCGCGAAGGCCGGGATCGAGTAATTCGAGACCAGGCCGGTGAGCCCGCCGGTCGAGTCCTTGTTGAACACGACATCGTAGGTCACCGACCCGAGCCCACGGTCGCCGACATTCTCGCCTTTCCAGGGTGAGCCCGCCACGAGCTGGCTGATCAGCTCGGCGTCGTCAAGGGCCGCGGTGGGATGAGGCATCCACAGCATCGTGATCATCACGAGGGCCTGCATCAGACGCATAAGTCGTCTCCTCGACTCCGAGGCGTTGGGACAAAGGGGCCGACCCGCGCCTCAGGCTAGTTCGTCCGCTCGATGATTGCAATGAGAGGTAAGCCTGTGGTCGGCGGACGCCGGGCCGAGGGCTTGCAAGGGGGGCCTCGTCTCGCATATGGTTGGTTCCAGCGATGACCACCGGGGGCGCTTGGACTTCTCGTCGCTTCGGTCAAGCAGCCATCTGCGCGCTGCTGGCCGTGGCGCTCCTCGTGTTCGGCGTCGCGAACGGTGCGCGAGGGCACCTCCACGACCCCACCACGGCGGGCCTCTACAACACCGAGTGCCCGCTCGCCGAGCTCGCCGCCCGGCAAGGGGTCGCCTCACTGCCGTCCGTTCCGCCCTCGATCTGGATTTGCTTAGCTCGTGCAGAACTCCTGCCGGTCGTCGCCAGCAATCTCTCGGCAGGTGTCGTCCTCAGCGCTGAGTCCCGCGCCCCTCCGCTCGCCTGATCTGACCCGGTCGCCCCGCTAGATTCCGTTCTACTTCCGGGCGCTTTGTGCCCGGACGCGACCTGTCATCCATCGGGAGGAGCGTCATCATGCGTCTATTCA
>DASZJM010000410.1:0-4593 GCA_035948165.1 Candidatus Methylomirabilota bacterium | reverse complement strand
AACGGTCTGGGAGCCGGTCAAGCGAGCCGCGATCAAGTGGAACGCGGACGACTGCCTGACAATGGGGGCAGCGCTCGCCTACTACACCGTCTTCTCGCTGGCCCCCATCCTGGTCATCGTGATCGCGGTGGCCGGCGCGGTGTTCGGGCCGGAGGCCGCCCAGGGTGAGATCGTCACCCAGATCCGCGGGCTGGCGGGAGAGGAGGGCGCCACCGCCATCCAGTCCCTCATCCAGAGCGCGAGCCGACAGGGCGCCGGCCCGCGCGCCACGATCATCGGCCTGCTGGTCCTGCTCTTCGGGTCGACGAGCGCATTCAGCCAGCTCCAGTCGGCGCTGAACACGATCTGGGAAGTGCCGCCGCAGGCCCACGCCGGGCTCTGGGCCATGGTCCGCGCCCGCTTCCTGTCGTTCGCGGCGGTGCTCGGCACCGGCTTCCTGCTGAGCGTCTCCCTGGTACTGAGCGCGGCGGTCGCCGCGTTCGGCCGCTACGGGTGGGGCTGGGTGCCGGGTATCGGCCATGTGCTCGAGCTGGCCGACCTGCTGGGCTCGATGCTGGTGCACACCCTGCTCTTCGCGATGATCTTCAAGCTGCTGCCCGACGTGGACATCCGGTGGCGCGACGTGTGGGTGGGGGCCGCGGTGACCGCGGGTCTCTTCTTCGTCGGCAAGGTGGCGATCGGCGTGTACCTCGGCAGCAGCGATCTCGGCGCGGCTTACGGGGCCGCGAGCTGGGTCATCCTCACCCTGGCCTGGGTCTACTACTCGGCCCAGATCCTCCTCTTCGGCGCCGAGTTCACCCACGCCTATCAAAAGTTGTCCCCACCTCATCCCCCTCTCCCCTCAGGGGAGAGGGCAGGGTGAGGGGTGGTCTTGCGACCGGTCTTGCGACGTGCCCCCTACATCTCGACGATCCCGTCCCCCACGCGCTTGAGCCGCTCGAGCACCAGCGGATCGTGCCCGGGCAGCACCAGGTCTTGCGAGGACGCCAGCTCGCGGAGCTTCGCGAAGGCCGAGTACATCCGCGGCAGATCTTGAAGCGTGTTGAAGGGGATGCCCTCCTCGAAGTTGCGGTAGTAGTGCGAGGCGTCGGAGGCGACCACGGCCTGGCCGCGCGCGTGGGCGACGGTGACGATCTGCATGCCCGCGGTGTGGCCGCCCACGTGGTGCACCGCGATGCCGGGCACGATCTCGCGTGAGCCGTCCACGAACTGCATGCGCCGGTCGTAGTTGAGGCGGATCAGCGCGCAGACGTCGTCGACCTCCACCGAGTGGCGAAAGGCGGGCAGGGCCGCGTGTCGGCCGGTGTAGAACGCCATCTCGGAGTCCTGCACGTAGAAGGTCGCGTTGGGGAAGAGCGCGTAGTTGCCCACGTGGTCGTAGTGGAAGTGGCTCAGGATCACGTGCTTGACCGAGGCCGCCTCCACCCCGATCTCGGCCAGGCCCTTGCCCGGGTCGCGCAGGAACTGGCGGCCGCGCCGCGTGCCGACCGCCTCGGTGAACCCGAGATCCACCACCACCGTCTCGGCCCCGTTGGTGAGCGCCCACACGAAGTAGTCCATCGTCATGGGGCCCTTGTGGTAGTCGCCGTAGAACGCCTCGGAGGTGGTGCACTTGCGGTGGGCGTAGCGTACGGCGTAGATGCGGTAGGGCGCATTGGGCATGGTCAAGTCTCCTTTCCCGTGGCAGGATTCTACGCGTTTCCGGTGTTCACGGAAGTCCCACTCGAGAGGAGGAGTCCGCATGACCCTACCAGCCGCGGTATCGGCGTCTCGCAACGAGGTGCGCACGGTCGCCCCCCGGCTCATCGAGCTGACCGAGACCCTCGTCTATCCCGACATCTGGGAGCGCCCCGGTCTCTCCAAGCGCGATCGCAGCCTCATCACGGTGGCGGCCCTGACCGCGATGTACCGCCCCGACCAGCTCAAGGGCCATACCGAGCGGGCCCTCGCCAACGGGGTGACCCGGGAGGAGATCGGCGAGATCATCACCCACCTGGCGTTCTACGCGGGCTGGCCCAGCGCGATGTCGGCGGCCAAGGTCGTGAAACAGGTTTTCGATCAGGAGAAGCGGGCATGAAGGTCGGGTTCATCGGTCTCGGCACCATGGGCGCCAGCATGGCGTCCAATCTGCAGGCGGGCGGCCACGAGCTCCAGGTGAGCGACATCCGGAAGGACGCGGCCGCGCCGCATCTGAAGGCGGGCGCGACCTGGAAGGACTCCCCGCGTCAGGTCGCGGAGGGCATGGAGGCGGTGTTCACCTCGCTGCCCGGGCCCAAGGAGGTGGAGCAGGTCGCGCTCGGCCCGGACGGGCTCATCCACGGCATGAAGAAGGGCTCGGCCTACTTCGACCTCAGCACCAACTCGCCGGCCCTGATGCGGCGGCTCTATCCCGCGTTCAAGGAGAAGGGGATCCACGTGCTCGACGCGCCGGTGAGCGGCGGGCCCAAAGGCGCCAAGTCGCGGAAGCTCGCGCTGTGGATCGGTGGCGACCGCGAGGTCTACGATCGCTTCAAGCCGGTGCTCGACGCCATCGGCGACCAGCCTTACTACGTGGGCCCGATCGGGGCGGGCTCGGTGGCCAAGCTCGTGCACAACTGCGCCGGCTACGCGGTGCAGACCGCGCTGGCCGAAGTGTTCACGATGGGGGTCAAGGGCGGGGTGGACGCGCTCACCCTCTGGAAGGCGGTGCGGCAGGGCGCGGGCGGCCGGCGGCGCACCTTCGACGGCCTCGCCGATCAGTTCCTGCCCGGCACCTTCGATCCGCCTGCGTTCGCGCTGCGGCTGAGCCACAAGGACGTCTCGCTCGCGGTCGGCCTCGCGCGCGAGCTGGGCGTACCTATGAGAATGGCCAATCTGGCCCTCGAGGAGCTGACCGAGGCGATGAACCGCGGCTGGGGAGAGCGCGACTCGCGGGTGGCCATGCTGCTGCAGGAGGAGCGCGCGGGGGTGAAGATCGCAGTCCCGGTGGATCAGCTCAAGGAAGTGCTCGAGAAAGACGGCCGCTAGAGCGGCCGAAAGAACAGAGGCTCGATCTTCGAGAGATCCTTCGAGATCGCCATGGTGAGGAGGTCGGCGAAGCCCTGAAGGATGATGAGGGCGTTGAGGTCGGCGTCGTTCTCGACTACGCCCTTGATGCGATCGAGGATGCCGTCGTTCACCTTCTGGATGTTCTCGTAGTGGGTCTCGAGCTGCTCGAGGCCGAGATCGGGCGCGCCGCCGTGCTTGGCCACGAAGTACTGGTGCAGGAGGTACATGGAGACCGAGCGCACGATGGTCTCCTCCGCGGTGGAGAACGGGAGGTGGAAGCGGGCCATCGGCTTGAGGAAGTCCATGTAGGGACACGAGCTGGTGGCCATGACGAGACCGAAGATGCCGAAGATCCCGCGCTGCAGCGGGAGCTGCTTGACGTAGGTGCGCTCCTCGGTGGTGACGGTGACGGTGGCCTCGGCCACCGAGGCCTTGTCCTTGAAGGCCTCGACGAGCGCCGAGAGGTTGGTGGCCACCGGGCAGTAGGGGTGCTCCGCGGGCGCCAGGGGGCAGTGGCCGCACTGGTGGTTCTCGAGCCGGGCCCAGTCCGGCGGAGGCTCGTGTCGGTCGGGCGGCAGGTAGGAGAGGGTGGCCCGGTCGAACGCGACGGTGTACGACCGGGTCCCTCCATCCGGGAACGCGAAGTCGTAGACGATGCGGATGGTGCTCTGGCTCACCGGCACCCCCTCCGGGCTCTCGGGTGGACCGACCTCTCTTCCCGCGAGGTTAGCGAGCCCGGGGCGGCGCGTCAATGAATCCGTAGCGGTCCGGGGAGTGCCGGGCCGCCCGGACCCGCGTGCTATCCTCGGTCCGTGGCGTCCGAGCCCGAGCCGCCCACCATCGGCCATCCGGCGCCCGTCTTCAGCCTGACCTCGGTCCAGGGCGGCACCGTCGACCTCGCGACCTACCGGGGCCGCTCCAACGTGGTGGTGTGGTTCTCCCGCGGCTTCACCTGTCCCTTCTGCCGGGTCTACATGGAGGGCATGACCGAGGGCTACGACGGCCTGCGGGCGGCCGGCACCGAGATCATCCAGGTCGGGCCCAACCTGCTCGAGTCCGCGCGCATCTTCTTTGGGCACAGCCCGACCCCGTACCCCTTCGTCTGCGATCCCGACAAGCGGCTCTTCGCGGTGTACGGTCTCGGCGACCGCGGCGCCCTCGAGGCGACCCGCTCAGCGGTGGTGAGCTTTTCCTACGCGTTCACCCACGGCGACACCGGTCCCCAGCTCCGAGGCGCGTGGCTCGACGTGATGAACCGCAACTTCGTCCGCCGCCTCCACCATCACGCCATGACCGCGCTCGAGCAGGGTATATTCCTGGTCGACCGGGGCGGGGTGATCCGTCACCGCACCGTGGTCGGACCGACGGACCCGGTGCCCCGGGGCCGCGTGCTGGCCGAGCTCGTCCACACCTATTGCCCCGCCAACGCCTCCGCCTAGATCCGCGTCACCCGCCCGGGGCGTAGACAAGGGCACGGGGCCAGATATGGGACGGTCATTGAAATACAACCCACAGTGTCGTATGACATGACTCGACCGATGGCAGCGTTCGACCTCGATACATATG
>DASZJM010000409.1:0-2762 GCA_035948165.1 Candidatus Methylomirabilota bacterium | reverse complement strand
ATGCAGTTGACGCGGACGCCCCGGCGGCCCCAGGCCATCCCGAGCTCGCGGGTGAAGTTGATCACCGCGGCCTTGGAGGCGCCGTAGTGCGACATCATGGTCGAGCCGTAGACGCCCGCGATCGACGAGATGTTGATGATGGCGCCGCCCCCGGGCTGATCCAGCATCTGCTTGCCGGCCCACTTGCAGCCGAAGAACGTCCCGTTCAGGTTGATGCCGACCACCGTGTTCCAGCCATTGGCCGAGATGTCCTCGACCTTGGCCCGGAAGGACGCGCCCGCGTTGTTGACCATGACATCGAGGCGGCCCATCTCCTTCACGGTGCGCTCGACCAGCCCCTTGACCTGGTCTTCCTGGCGGACGTCGACGGCCACGCAGAACGAGCGGCGTCCCAGCTTGGTGATCTCGGCGGTCACCGGCTCGAGGTTCTCGAGCTTGCGGCTCGCGATCACCACGTCGGCGCCCGCGCGGGCGAACTCGAGCGCGATGGACTTGCCGATGCCGACTCCGCCTCCGGTGACGATGGCGACCTTGTCTTCGATCGAGAACGGCGACGCGGCCATGGCTCCTCCAGGCCTCCCCCTTCCCCTCAGGGGAGAGGGCAGGGTGAGGGGTGTGATGGTAAGGGGTGCGCTTCGGGCACCACGATTGATGACCGCGCGGATTATACCCAGTCGGCGGGCGGCGCGCTCTCGAACACCACCCGCGCGCCGGTCACCGGGTGGTCGAAGCCGAGCCGCGTGGCGTGCAGGCAGAGCCGGCCGGCGCCGCTTCGCGGCCCGCCGTGGGTCACGTCGCCCACGATCGGCCAGCCCGATTCCGCGAGCTGGACGCGGATCTGGTGGCGGCGCCCGGTGCCGAGGCGCAGCTCGAGCAGGGTGTTCTCGCGGCGGGTGGCGAGGACGCGGTAGTGCGTGATCGCGACGCGCCCACGCTCGGCGGAGCGCACCCGGAGCATCCGGTCCTCCGCGAGCCGGCTCTCGAGCGTGCCCTGCTCGCGGGCCGGTCGGCCCTCGACCAGGGCCCGGTACACGCGCTCCACGGTGCGGGCCTCGAACTGGGCCTGGAGCGTCCGCTTCACGGGCTCGGACTTGGCGAACACCAGCAGACCCGACGTCTCGCGATCGAGCCGGTGGACGATGAAGGGCCGGGCCTGCTTCGATCCCTGCTTCGATCCGAGATAGTCCCAGAGCAAACGATAGGCGGTACGCTCCCGCTCGCGCTCGGTCGCGATCGTGAGCAGGCCCGCGGGCTTGACCACCACCAGCATCGCGTCGTCTTCGTGCACCAGGGTGAGGCCGCGCGGGAACGGCGCGCTCGCCCGTCCGCCCAGGGTGATGACCGCGTCCGCCGTGACCTTCAGGCGGCCGTCGCGGCAGGATTGCCCGTCGACCGTCACCCGACCCGCCTCGAGCCACTGCTTGAGGCTCCGGCCGGAGGCCTCCGGGAAGAGCGCGCGCAGCCGCTCCGCGAGGGTCACTCGCTTCGCAGCACGTCGAGCGGGCGCCGGCCGAGCAGCCGCCGCGTGCCGAGCACGCCCACCAGGAGCGCGAGCCCGGTGGCCGCGAGCACGCCTCCGGCGAGGGTGCCGGGGGCCCAGCGCCACGGGACCTCGAAGGCCCAGCGCAGCACCGCCCACGCAAGCCCGGCCGCCAGCGCGCTGCCCGTGACGCCGGCGGCGGCGCCCAGCAGCGCGTACTCCACCGCGAACACCCGGGCCACGAAGCCGCGGGTGGCGCCGAGGGCCTTCAGGATCACCGACTGGTAGAGGCGCTGCTTGCGGGTGATCGCGAGCGCGCCCGCCATCACCACGAGGCCCGCGCCGACGCTGAAGGCGGCCACCAGCCGTACCGCCAGCGCGATCTGGTCGAGGACCGCGGACGCCCGCTCGAGCACCTCGCGCACTGGGATCGCGGTGACGTTGGGGAAGGCAGCCACCACCGCGGACTGGAGCGCGTTCTCCGCCTCGGGGCGCGCGCGCACGGTGGCGATGAAGGTGGTGGGCGCGCCCTCGAGCGCGCCGGGCGAGAAGATCACGAAGAAGTTGGAGGCGAGGCTCCGCCAGTCCACGTGGCGCAGGCTCCTCACCCGGGCCGAGACCGGCACGCCCTGGACGTCGAAGGTGAGCGTGTCCCCGAGGCCGACGCCGAGCTGGCGCGCGATCTCGTCCTCCACTGAGATGAGAGGCTCGCGCGCCGCCTCCGCGGGCGTCCACCAGCGGCCGGCCACGATCGTGTTGTGGTGGGGCGGTTCGGCGGCCCAGGTGAGCACGTACTCGCGGGTGAGGTACCACGCCTCCTCCCGCCGGGTCTTCTCGGCCGCGCCCAGGGGCGCGCCGTTCACCGCGGCGAGGCGCGAGCGCACCACCGGGACCAGCTCGGCGGGCGCGTCGCCTCCGTGCGCGGCGACCAGCTCCGAGAACGGGGCCGCCTGATCGGGCTGGATGTCGATGAAGAAGAACGCGGGGGCCTGGCCGGGGCTCCGGTCGATCAGCTGCGAGCGGAGGCTCGACTCGAGCAGCGCGATGCAGACGACCAGCATCACCGCGAGGCCGAGCGACACCAGCACCGGCCCCGCGTGACTGCCCGGCCGGTGGAGGTTGGCCGCGCCCTGCCGCCAGGCCGGCGCCCGCCAGCGCACGCGACGGGCGAGCGCCACGACGGCGCGCGCGCCCAGGGCCAGCAGGAGCAGCGCGGCCGCGAGGCCGGCCGCGAACAGCGCGCCGATCTTCCAGGAGCCGGCCTGCCAGAGCGCGAGCCCGG
>DASZJM010000408.1:0-2936 GCA_035948165.1 Candidatus Methylomirabilota bacterium | reverse complement strand
CGCCGCCGCGCGCTCCGCCTCGGGCAGCCGGTGCGCCCGACCCATGAGGGTGACGCGGGCCATCGCGAGCGGGTCCTCGTGCCCGGCCTGCGCCACGAGCAGGCTCGTGCGCGGATCGGCGTCGAGGTTCTGGGTGTGCATCGCGAGGCCGCTGATCAGGACGAGGGGTCGGCCACGCTCGTCGGGCGCGTACGGCATCACCGAGACGAAGGGATGACCCGGATGTCGCCGCGAGAGCGTGCCGAGGGTCCCGGCGCGCGCGAGGTGCACCAGGGTCCGCGCCTGCTCGGCGAAGGTCGGCTCGGCCGCGCTCGGCCCGGCGGGCCGGCCTCCGTGGCCGTGAGAGCTCATGCGCGAACTTTATCACCGGCGGCGGGGAGGCGCTCAGCGAGGCGGCCCGCGCTCGGGACCACCAGGACGGCGAGCGGGGCCTCGCGATTCCGCACCGTCAGCTCGTGGCGCGCGTGGTCCGACACGTCGAGCCCCGCGCGCGCGGCCACCTCCTCGGACAGCACCAGCTCGCAGGCGTACTCCTTGGTGAGGGCTTCCAGCCGCGCCGCCACGTGGACGGTGTCGCCGACCGCGGTGAGGTACGTGGTGGTGGCGTAGCCCATCTGCCCGACCACCGCGGGGCCGGTGTGGATCCCGATGCCGAGCCGGAGCGGGGTCGCCAGGTCCTCCGCGAGGGTCCGGCTCAGCTCGCGCACGCGCGCGACCATCGCGGCGGCGGCGCGAACGGCTTGCCGGCACCCCGCCTCCGGTCCGTCGTCGACCCCGAAGAGGGCCATGACCCCGTCGCCGGTGAACTGGTTGACGATGCCGCCCACGTCGGTGATCGCGCCGCCCACCGCCTCGAAGTAGCGGTTGAGAATGAACACCACGTCGTAGGGCAGCTTGCGCTCGGCCAGGCGGGTGAAGCCGCGCAGGTCGGCGAAGAGCACCGCGATCGTCAGCTCGCGGCCCTCGCGGTGATCGCCCGCGCCGACCGCGTCGGCGGGCCCGGCGCTCGCCGGGACGAGGGGCACCACCGTGAGGTCCCGGCGGGGCCGCACCTGGCAGGCCAGCCGCACGTGCGCGGGCGCCCCCACCCGCCCGAGCACGCGGAGCTCGTCGGCGGTCGCGGGGGGAAGCTGATCGGCGCCGCGGATCACGCGCACCCGGCAGGTCGAGCAGCGCCCGCGGCCGCCGCAGACCGAGGCGTGGGGGATGCCGGCCGAGCGGCTCGCCTCGAGAATGGTGAACCCGGCGGGCACGAGCACCTCGCGCCCGTCGGGATAGCTCACCCGCACGCCCTGGCGCCGCCGTGCGTGCTCGCGCGCGGCCCGCGCGGCCAGCACCAGGCCGATCATCGCGAGGTGGCCCCAGAAGATTCCCCGGGAGACGCGCCCGAGCACGACGCGCTGGGCGGGGCTCGGCAGGCGCGCCTCCGCGAGCACGCGCGGGACGAAGGCGGGATCCTCGGCGCGCCGGCCGATCTCGCGGCCCGCCTCCGCGAAGCCCAGCAGCGCGAGCACCGGCAGGAGCAGGAACCCGCTATAGATCAGGCGCGCGTGCCGGCCGTACCACGGCCGCAGGCGGAGCCAGAAGTGCAGGCCCACGCAGCCGTGCAGCCAGGCCACCACGAGCACGGTGGACTGTCGCAGCCCCGCCAACGGATCGAGCTGCCAGAGGGAGAGCACCACGAGGGTGTAGCTGTCGCGCGTGCCCGCGACCTCGTGGGCCAGACGCGTGCCCACCACGTGCCAGACCAGCAGCAGCGGGATTGTCAGGCCGAGGGAGAGCTGGAGCGCCTCCCACCCCGGCATCCGCAGGGTGCGGCGGCGATAGAGCGACCAGTAGGCGAGGAACAGGTGGCCGATGAGCGCGGTGTAGAGCGCGAGGGTGCCGAGGTGACTGCGCCAGAGCAGGACGAACCACTCGCGCCCGGCCAGCATCGCGTCGATCGAGACGAGACCGAGCGCGTGGTTGAGGAAGTGGGTGGTGAGGTAGGTGAACAGCACGAGGCCCAGCCAGAGGCGCGTCTGCCGGACGACGGCCGCCCCCGAGCGGGCCGCGGGCACGGAGCGGGTCGGCGTCGCTACAGCTTCGTCCGCCCGCTCAGCTTGTCGAGGAAGCCGCCGAGCGCGCGGTTGAACTCCCCGGGCTGCTCGACGTTCGACAGGTGCGACGCGCGGCACAGCACCGCGAGCTCCGCCACCGGGAGGGCCGCGTGGATGTCCCGCGCCATCTCGACCGGCGTCCCCGGATCGTCCTCTCCCACGATCACGAGAGCCGGGCAGCGGACGTCGCGGAGGCGCTCGGTCACGTTGATCTTGGGCAGCGCGTGGCAGCACCCCACGTAGCCGGCCGCGGGGGTGCGGCGGATCATGGTGCCGATCGTCTCCATCAGGTCCTTCCGACGCGCCCGGAACGGCGGGGTGAACCAGCGCTCGAGCGTGGGCGCCACCATCGGCTCCATGCCCTGGGCGCCCACCGTCTTGATGCGCTCCTCCCACACCGCGGCCGCGCCAGGGGCGTATCGGCTGGTCGTGTCGCAGAGCGTGAGGCTCTGGACCATGGCCGGGTGCTTGAGCGCGAAGACCTGGCCGATCATGCCGCCCATGGAGAGCCCGACGAAGTGGGTGGCGGCGACGCCGAGGCCGTCGAGCAGGCCCTTCAGGTCGTCCGCGAGCTGTTCGAGGGTGTAGGCCCCCGTGGGGGCGCTGGTCTGCCCGTGGCCGCGCGTGTCGTAGCGCAGGACGCGGTGGCGGCCCCGCAGGGCTCGCACCTGCTCGTCCCACATGGAGAGGTTGCAAGCCAGCGAGTGGCTGAAGGTCACCAGCGGACCCTCGCCCTCGATCTCGTAGTTGATCTCGATGCCGTTCGCGTTGAGCTTCATGGCCTCACTCCTGGGTAGCGGTGCTGGGGCAGATCTGATTGTACGGGCAATAGCGGCA
>DASZJM010000407.1:0-2033 GCA_035948165.1 Candidatus Methylomirabilota bacterium | reverse complement strand
GAAGCGTCCCACCTGGTTGTTGCCCCCGTTCGGCGCCTTGACCGCGGCCTCGATCAGGAGGTGGAGGTCCTCCACCGGGATGGGATCAGTGCGAAGCTTCCGAGTAGATCGCTGGGTGAACATCGCTTCCCCGATCGGCATCTTCAGGCGGTCGATCTGCATGGGCTCACCTCCGGGAACTGGTTACCCGCCGAGGACGCGCCCGAGCCAGCCGGACACGTCGGCGATCTCCTCGGCGGAGACGGAATGGGGGATCGCGTACTGGTGCCACTCGATCGCGTAGCCGAGGGCCGCGACCTGCTGGCGCCCGAGCTCGGCCATCGCCACGGGGATCATCGGATCGTGGACGCCGTGGGCCCAGAAGATCGGTACGTCGCGATTCGCGGGCGCGGCCTCGGCGGCCAGCGTGTCGGCGAGCGGCAGGTAGCACGAGAGCGCCATGATCCCGGCCAGCCGCTCCGGGTAGCGCAGACCCACGTGCAGCGCCATCGCGCCGCCCTGGGAGAAGCCGGCCAGCACGAGGCGACCCGGCGCGATGCCGCGCTGGCGCTCGCGCTCCAGCAGCGCCTCGATCTGGCGGGCCGACTGGCGGACGCCCGCCTCGTCCTCGCGCCGCACCCCCGCGAGCGCGCGGATGTCGTACCACGCGCGCATGACGTGCCCCTGGTTGATGGTGACCGGGCGCAGCGGGGCGTGGGGAAACACGAAGCGGACGGGCAGGCGCGCGGGCAGCCGCAGCTCGGGCACGATGGGCTCGAAGTCGTGGCCGTCGGCGCCCAGGCCGTGCATCCAGACGACGGACGCGGTCGGGTTCGGAGCGGTCTCGACCTCGATGGCGTCCAGAAGGTCAGGCATGGTGGGCGTGGTCGTGGTCGGCAGTATACGTCGCCGGTCCGCGGGGGCGCAATTGACACGCGCTCGGCGCACCCCCTATCGTCGCGGTCGTGAGCCGCGGGCGAGAGCGACGACCGGCGGGCCGCGTCGAGACGCGTCTCGACTGGCTCGACGGGACGAAGGGCATCGCGATCCTCTGGATCGTCTTCTTCCACTTCTTCATCGCCTACTCGGGCGGCCGGGTGCCGTGGCCGATCACCCCCGGCTACTTCGCCGCGTACGAGAAGATCTGCGCGCCGGAGTCGCTCGGCTCCCACGCGCGCTGCCTCGCGTCCGCGGTCGTCGCCGCGCTGGTGCAGTTCGGGTTCCACGGGGTGGCCGTCTTCCTCGTCCTCTCGGGCTTCGGGCTCGCCTACTCGCTCGCCCGTCCCGGGCGCCCGCCGACGGCCTGGCTCGGGTGGTACCGGAGCCGGCTGATCCGCCTGCTGCCGATGTACTGGGTGGCCCACCTCGTCTACCTGGTGTCGCCGTTCCAGGCCCGCTTCGACGCCCTCGACTATCGCTTCGTGCTGAGCTTCCTCGGCGATCGGGTGGTGCCGATCGGGACGCTGTTCTACTACTTCAACCCCGCCCTCTGGTACTTCGGCCTGCTTCTCCAGCTCTACCTGGTGTTCCCGCTCCTTTTCGTCGCGCTCGAGCGCCTCGGGGTGGCCCGGTTCCTGGCCGCGGCCGCGGTGGTCACGATCGGCGCACGGTGGCTCCTCGTGATCGCGGTGCCGGTGAACGGGGACTGGGTACAGGGCGGCTTCTTCGCGTGCCGGCTCTGGGAGTTCGCGCTCGGCATGGCCGCGGGAGCGCTCTGGCGGAGACGGCCGGCGTCGATCGACGCCGCCGTCCTATCGTGGCGGGGCGTGCTGGCCGGGGGTGGGCTCTACGTCCTCGGCCTCTACTCCTATCGCGCGCTCTGGTCCTATCTCCTCACCGACGCCCTCATCGGCACCGGACTGAGCGTCGTTCTCGCGTACGCCGCGCGGGCGATCGGCCGCGTGCCGTGGGTAGGGGCCGCCGCGCTGGCGGTCGGGGCGTCCTCCTACGGGCTCTATCTCGTCCATCAGCCCTACGTGCTCTACTTCGGGGAGCGGATGCGCTCGCTGGATGCGGCAACGTTCGTGGTGGGCGCGGGCGCGATCATCGCCGTG
>DASZJM010000406.1:0-1886 GCA_035948165.1 Candidatus Methylomirabilota bacterium | reverse complement strand
ACATGACCAACGCGTCTCCCGCGCGTAGTCGCTGAAGTGGCGCCTTCTTCCCATGGCCGAGCTGAATGAAACCGCCCTTCACGCCAAGCTGCACGTGTTCCCGCGAAACGACGCCGACCCAAAACTGACGCGAAGCCGTGGTCATATGATGCGCTCTAACTAGAAGTATCTAGATCCGCATAACACCGCGTCTGCTGCATAACGCGGAGGCGGGGCAGGCTTGGTTTGAATAATCCGGCCGGGCCGGCCGGGGAGGTTTGGCGGGAGCGGCCTTGGGGGATGCGGGGTTGCGCATGGGCCCGTGGGCTTTTTCAGTTTTACACAGACCTGGATATTTCTGGCTATGGGAACGCATAATCCCCCTACTGCGTACCGCCTCCTTCACCGCGCGTCGCCGACGCGCCTAGCCGCCCAGGCGCGGGCGCATCACCCGCTCGAAGGCCTCCACCTCCGCGTCCGGCATCGCGTACCCGCCCGCCAGGTCGTGGGCCGGGAAGAGGAACACCTCCTCGAGGCCCGATTCCTCCCGCATCTGCTCGAGCCGCTCCGCGCAGCGCTCCGGCGGGCCGAAGAGCCCGAACGCGTCGGCGATGCGGCGCGCGTGGTCCTCGGCGATGGCGGCGGGGTCGAGCGGCTCGGCGAGCGGGAGCCCCGCCTCGGCGAGCCACCGCAGGTTCGCGACGCTCGGGTACGCGAGAAAAGGCTGCCCCGGCGCGAACCAGCTCCGCACCCAGCGCGCGCCCACGCCCGCGTCGCCGAGGCCGAGGGTCACCACGAAGACCACCGGGAAGCCGTCGAGCGAGCGCCCGGCCCGCCGCGCGCCCTCCGCCAGATGCCGGCGCGCGGCGCGGATGGCCCCCGCGTCGACGCCCACCATCAGGAATGCGCCGTCGGCGATCTCCCCGGCGAGCTCGATCATGCGCGGCCCCGCCGCCAGCAGGTAGACCGGCGTGGGCGCGGCGCTCCGGTTGCGCAGCCGCGTCTCGGTCGCGCCGAAGCCGACCGCGTCGCCCGCGAGCAGCCGGCGCACGTCGCGCACCGCCTCGCGCATCACCGCCACCGTGCCGCGCGGCCGGCCGATGCTGCGCGTCGAGATGAAACCCGGCGCCATCGTGAGCCGGGCGCGGCCGGGAGCCAGCTCCTCCAGGCTCTGCGCGAGCGAGGCCAGCAGCAACGGGTGCCGGACCACCGGGCTCGAGGTCGCGGGGAACAGCCGGAGGCGCGAGGTCGCGCGGGCCGCGAGCGCGAGCGCCAGGTAGGCGTCGCGGCCGCTCGAGGGGTGGTCGTGGATGCCGACGCCGTCGAGGCCGGCCGCCTCGCAGCGCGCGGCGAACGCGGCCACCTCGGGCAGCGGCCGGCCCACCGGCACCCGCAGGCCCACCCGGAGTCGGGTCATCGAAGCGCGCGGCGCGCGACTATGGGCGGGCGCGCTTCCACAGCCCCTGGGAGGGGATCCGCAGCGCGCGGTTGTACTTGCTCGAGGCGTTCTCCCACGCGATGGTCGCGGTCAGCTCGACCAGCGCGTCGTCGTCGTAGAAGCGGCGCAGCCGCGCGAAGAGTCCGTCGTCGACGTCGCGGCCGCTGATGGTCATGGCGTCGGCGTACTCGAGCGCCGTCCGCTCGACCTCGGAGTAGAGGGGGCTGGTCGCGTAGTCGGCCAGCGCGAGGATCTTCTCATCGGGCACACCCAGCTTGCTGCCGACGGCAGCGTTGATGTCCTGTCAGAACTCGCACCCGTTCAGGGCCGCGACCCGCCGGTTGAGGAGCGCGACCAGCTTCGGGTCGATCAGCCCCGAGCCGTCCAGGCCCGTCCACATCCCCCGCACCCCGCGGAAGATCGACGGGCGCCGCGCATAGGTCAGGTGGTTCAGCAGCGGAGCCCCCCA
>DASZJM010000405.1:0-3348 GCA_035948165.1 Candidatus Methylomirabilota bacterium | reverse complement strand
CGGCATCACCTCCATGATCTTGGCCGCTCCCGCATTGATCTGGATGTGCCAGCCCAGCGCGTTCACCCGCGCGGAGAGCGGCTCCATCATCTCGGGGGTGGTGGCGCCGGCCTGAGCCAGGTTGAAGCGGATGCCGCGCGCGCCCATCGCGTGCATGCGCTTGAGCTCGTCGTCGGTCACGGTGTCGTTGACCACCACCACCGCCCGCGCGCTCGGGCCCATCGCCACCAGCGCGTCCAGGGTGGGACGGTTGTCGATGCCGTAGGTCGACGGCTGGACGATCACGTTGCGGGTGGTTCCGATGCGCTTCTGGAGCGCGCGGTAGTCCTCGACGAGCGCGTCCGCGGGACGCAGGGTCGCCTTCGGATCGACCGGGTACTTGGCGTCGTAGATGTGGTGGTGGCAGTCGGTGGCGTTGGGGGGCGCCTTGAGCTTCGGCGCCTCCGTCCCCGACGACCACTTCACCGCCTGGGCCCGCGCGGGCCAGGCGCGTCCGGCCACCATTCCCGCCGCCGCGGCGGCGGTGACGGTCTTCAACAGCTCGCGTCGATCCAGACGAACGGGCTCCATGGTGTCCTCCGCGGGCGGCCTTCGCCGCCGGAATTTCATCAGTGTCGCCAGTACCAGGCGACGCACACACTGACGAGGATGACCGGCACCTGCCATACGATGTCCGGATGGTGGTTGCAGAAGCTCCACCAGTCGCGGACCTCGTGACCGCTATCCGGGTGGCGGCTCGCGAGCAGCCCCTTCAGGGACATCCCGACGACCAGGGGGACCGGATTGATCCAGATATCGTGACGGAGCAGCCAGTTGGCGGCGTAGAACATGACCCACACGATCCCGGCGAGGAGCACGAGGTTCCACGCCAGCCATCCCCGCGCCCGCAGATAGAACGGGGCCTTCGTCCGTAGCTCGGCCAAGCTGGTCGCGGGCACCTCATCCATGCGGACCTTCGAGGTTCGGTAGCTCGCCCAGGACATGGCGAACACCACCCCGAAGAGGGCACCGAGCACCACCTCGAGCACGAACGCCCCCGCGTGCTTGAGACCTACGACCCCGTGCAGGTTGCTGTAGTAGACCGCCGCCTGCAGGTCGATCTCGGGGGTGCGGTTCACGTGCAGCACGCGGGTCAGGTACGCATCGTCGCCGAGGAACACGATCCGATCGCGCAGCCCGGGCGGAATCATGCGGCTCAGCGACTGGCCGGGTCGGACGTACTCGATGCTGGCGAAGCCGTGGTGGGCGAGGGTCTCGTAGTACCGCCCACTCAGTATCCCGACCGAGCTCCGACCCGGCTGGCCCGCCACCGCCTCGAGGTTCTGGACGAGCCGCACGTCGGTCCTACCGCCCACCTGCAGTACGCCCGCGGCGCCGCCCCGGAGCGCGTCGCACGCGTCGACGACCGGGGTCGTGAACACCGCTTGCCGGGTGCTCCCTTCCGCCCGGGAGAGGCGCGACACCTGCCAGACGATGTTTCCCAGGGAAGGCTCGTTCCTCGCGAACGTGAGTGCGTCGCCCCGCTCGGGAAGCCGGAGGGCGACGTGGACATCGGATATCTCGCACAGGCTGGCGGTCCACGCGACGCGACGGAGCAGGATGCGATCCGCCACCGGATCCTCCAACTGGACCACGTCGTCGAAGGCCCGGACCGTCAATGGCAGCGGGGGCGCGGTCAAGACCAGCGTGGTGTCCTGGGAGACCGCTTCGAGGGTGTTGCGCAGGCTCGCCCGACCCTGAAGAGCCCAGGCCACGTACTGGCGGCTCGAGTCGGGATTCACCCCCGGCAGATCGCACGGCGCGAGGCTGGCCGCGGCCACGTTCGGCTTGTCGCGAATGGGGACGATCGGGTAGTTGCACTCCGGCTGGTTGAGGAGTGGATCGTCGAAGTACGGATCCAGATCCAAGCCGATCGCCAGGACCCGCGGCTTTTGCTGGGCGGCGGCACGGATCAGCTCGGCCGCGAACGCCATCGGATGCATGCGGGCGTCGGCCGCCTGGCCCGGCAGGTTGTTGACGAAGATCACGAGCGGGCGGTCGCCGGCCGCGTCGGGACTCCACATGGGGGCCAACCCCTTCGTGCCGAGATTCCCCCGCTCCCGCTCGTCGAGCGCGGCCTGGACGTAGGACACGAGGCCGCGGGTCACGAGATCGAAGGGCGTGAACAGCGGGATCTGCTGGAGCAGCAGGGTGACCGACGCGATGGTCGCGGCCAGGAGCACGTGGTGCAGGCCGGCATACAGTCGCACCATTACGCTCCGACCTCCGCGTCGGCCATCCGCGCCTGCAGGGCGATCCGCCGATCTATGCGAGCATCAGGACGGTACGCGAGACCTCGCCCGCCTTCATGGCCCGGAACGCCTCGTTGACGTCCTCGAGCTTGCCCCGGCGCGTGATCATCTCGTCGAGCATGAGCCGGCCCTGCCGGTAGAGCTCGATGTAGCGCGGCATGTCGACCTTGAAGCGGTTGCTGCCCATGCTGCAGCCCTGGATCTTCTTCTCGCGGAGGAACATCGGCCCGTCGAGCTCGATCTTCTGCCCCACCGGGATCATGCCGACCACGGTCGCGGTGCCGCCCGGGCGGATGCAGTCGAAGCACTGCTCGGCCGCGATCTTGAGGCCGATGCACTCGAACGAGTAGTCGACGCCGCCTCCGGTGAGGGCGCGGATCTGCTTCACCGGATCGTCGGCCTTGGCGTTCACCCCGTGGGTGGCGCCCAGCTCCTTGGCCTTGGCGAGCTTGGACTCGACGGTGTCGACCGCGATGATCATGCGGGCGCCCGCGATGCGCGCCCCCTGCACCGCGGCGAGCCCGACTCCGCCCGCGCCGAAGACCGCCACCGTGGAGCCCGGTTCGATGCGCGCGGTGTTCAGCACCGCGCCCACCCCGGTGGTGACCCCGCAGCCGATGAGGGCCGCGCGGTCGAGCGGCATGGAGTCGTCGATCTTCACGAGCGCGTTCTCGTGCACCAGCATCTTCTCCGCGTAGGCGGAGAGGTTGGCGAACTGGTTCACCGGCTGGCCCTTCCACGAGAGCTTGGGCGGATCGGTCTTGGCCCGCACCGGCCGCGTCTGGCAGAGGTGGGTGCGCCCGGTGAGGCAGTAGTCGCAGTGCCCGCAGAAGACGGAGAGGCACGCGATGACGTGATCGCCCGGTGTGAACTCGCTCACCTGCAGCCCGACCTCCTCCACGATGCCGGCCGCCTCGTGGCCCAGGATCGCGGGAGTGGGAAACGGATAGAAGCCGTCCACGAAGTGGAGATCGCTGTGGCACACCCCGGAGGCGACGGTGCGCACCAGCACCTCGCGCCCGATGGGCTTGTCGATGTCGACGTTCTCGATGGTGAG
>DASZJM010000404.1:0-4187 GCA_035948165.1 Candidatus Methylomirabilota bacterium | reverse complement strand
GAAGGCCTACCTCGACTGGCTCAACGCGGGGCCGCCCGAGGCGCGACACCAGCGCCTGCACGGCAGCCACTACAGCTTCGTGGATCCCGAGGAGGCGCGCTTCCTCACGCCGGAGCTGATCGAGGCCACGTGCCTCACCGGGCCGCCCGAGCGGATCGTGGACCGTCTGAAGGAGCTGGAGGGCCAGGGGCTGAGCCAGATCATGCTCTACCCGCCGCTCAACCGGCAGTACCGCGTGATCGAGGACTTCGCGGATCGGGTGATGGCGCGGATGTAGCGCGCGGGCGGCCGCCCGCCACGGGCACCTTGACATCGTGTGGGCACTTCTCCGAGAATCCGCCCGGAGCCGCCGCTCCGTTGCAGCCGCGGGTCCGGGTCAGTGATGAGCGACGAGCTCACGAGCGGATCGACGATGAACCGCCGAGAGCCCCGGCGCGCGATGCTGCGAGGAGCGGTCGCCATCGGCGTCGGACTCCCTCTGCTCCACCTGTGTGCCCGCCTCGCCCCCGAAGCCGCCGCCCAGGGAGAGCCCCGCAGCCAGCGTCCCCAGAGCGGCGACCGGTTCGTGTTCCGGACCGGCGACCAGACCGGGCAAGTCATCAAGGTCGCCGACATTCCGGTCGGTGGTCCGCCCGTCCCCGCCTACCCGATGGACCCCGCGACGGGGCTGGTGCGTGACGGCTCCCGGCTCAACCAGATCCTGCTCGTCCGCCTGGCGTCGGCCGACCTCTCCGAGGAGACCAAGGGCCGAGCCGCTGACGGGGTCGTGGCCTACTCGGGCGTGTGCACGCACGCCGGGTGCGACATCACGCTCTGGAAGGCCGAGACGACCCGGTTCCGGTGTCCGTGCCACGAGTCCGAGTTCGATCCGAAGGACGCCGGCCGTGTCGTCGGCGGGCCCGCGCCTCGGAGACTCCCGAGGATACCCGTGAAGATCGTCGACGGCGCGCCGGTCGCCGCCGCCGGCTTCCTGGGCCGGCCCGGCTTCCAGACCGGGTGAGTCGCGAGCCAGCAGTGAGCGCGTCACCAGCCAGAGGGAGGAACGATCGTGAGAACTAGGGCGCTCTTGGCAACGTTCGGCGTTCTGATCGTGACGATCCCCGCGGTCCTCGTCAGCGGCTGCACCGGCATGAGCGCGGGATCGCCGGCGGCCTCGATGGCGCCCGCTCCCCGCGCGAAGGCGACCCAGGGGACGGCGAGCTACACGCCGGTGACCGACCAGCGGCTCGCCAATCCCGAGCCGGAGAACTGGCTGATGTACCGGCGCACCTACGACGGGTGGGGCTACAGTCCCCTGGAGCAGATCACGCCCGCGAACGCGGCGACGCTGGTCCCGGTGTGGACCTTCTCGACCGGCGTGACCGAGGGCCACCAAGCGCCCCCGATCGTGAACAACGGCGTCATGTTCGTCAGCACGCCGCAGAATCAGGTACTCGCCCTCGACGCCAAGAGCGGAGAGCTCCTGTGGCGGTACAAGCGAGACCTGCCCGAGGATCTCTTCCAGCTGCATCCCACCAACCGCGGCGTGGGCCTCTACGAGGACAAGGTCTACCTCGCCACGCTCGACGCGCACGTGGTGGCGCTCGACGCCAAGACCGGCAAGGTGGTGTGGGACCAGGCGGTGGAGGACTACAAGAAGGGCTACTACATGACCCTGGCGCCCCTGGTGGCCAAGGGCAAGGTCATCGTGGGCGTCTCGGGCGGCGAGCTCGGAATCCGCGGGTTCATCCAGGCCCTGGACGCGCGGACCGGCGGCACCGCGTGGAAGACGTTCACGATCCCCGCGCCGGGCGAGCCCGGATCGGAGACGTGGAAGGGCGACACGTGGCGCACCGGTGGCGTGTCCATCTGGATCACCGGCCACTACGACCCCCAGCTCAACCTCACCTACTGGGGCACCGGCAACGCGGCGCAGTGGATCGGCGACCAGCGGCCCGGCGACAACCTCTACTCCGCGTCGGTGCTGGCCCTCGACGCCGATTCCGGCAAGCTGCGCGGGTACCACCAGTATCACTGGAACGACTCGTGGGACTGGGACGAGGTCTCGGCCCCGATCCTGATGGACGTCAAGCGCGGCGACCGGCAGATCAAGGCCCTCGTGCACCCCGCGCGCAACGGATACCTCTGGGTGCTCGAGCGCAAGTCCGACTCCATCGGCTTCGTGGACGCCAAGCCCTACGTCAACCAGACCGCGTTCAAGAGCGTCGATCCGCGCACCGGCCGGCCGGAGTACGACGAGACCAAGAAGCCGGTCACCGGCAAGAAGGTGGGCTTCTGTCCCTCGCTCTGGGGCGGCAAGGACTGGGTGCCGGCGGCCTACAGCCCGAAGACCGGCTACCTCTACATTCCCGCGAACGAGAACCTGTGCGGCTCGCTCCTCGGCACCGAGCAGAAGTACGAGGCGGGCAAGTTGTGGCTCGGCTCCGAGATCAAGGACATCGGCCTGAACGTGCGCGACGGCTCCGGGCACGTCGGCGAGATCCAGGCGTGGGACATGAATACCCGGCAGAAGGTCTGGACGCGGACGTTCGAGTCGCACAACTGGGGACCGGTGCTGGCCACCGGCGGCGGGCTCGTCTTCGCGGGCGGGACCAACGACCGCTACTTCCGCGCCTTCGACGCCAAGACCGGCGACCTCGTGTGGCAGTGGCGCACCAACTCCGGCATCACCGCGGTGCCCAGCTCCTTCGCGGTGGACGGCGTGCAGTACATCGCGGTCCAGTCGGGCTGGGGCGTGGACGCACAGCGCATGCAGGACTCGCTCGACACCGCCCGCGGCACGAAGACCGACGTACCGCAGGGGGGCGTCATCTGGGTCTTCGCGGTGAAGAAGTAGCCGGGCGCCAGCTCGGGCAGGTGTCCCGGCTGAGGCGATGGGCCGAGAGGAGGGTGGCGTGGCTCGCTCCGGTCGCGGTGGCGGGGCTCGTCATGCTCCCTCGGCTCACGTCGCCACAGTTTGGGCTCCTCGATGACGGCCTGACGCTGCAGACCGGCCGCGAGGTGATCGGCCGATGGTCCACCGCGCTACATCTCATCCCCGAGACGGGCCGGTTCTTCCCGGCCTACTGGCTTGTCTACTCGGCCATCTTCGGCATCGTCGGCGCCCGGCCACTCGGGTTCTTCGCCGTCAACGTCGCGCTCCTGGCCGGCCTGCTCGCGGCCCTGGTCCGGGTGGTGCGGTGGAGCGGCGGGACGACGTGGTCGGCCGCGGTGGCGGTCCTCCTGTTCGCGTCGTGCGGGCCGGCGATCGAGAGCTCCTACACTCTCTCGAAGGCCGAGCCGCTGCAGCTCTCGTGGATCGTGGTCTCGCTGCTGGCCACCGCCGTCGGGGCGCTCGCCGCGTCGGCGGCGCGTCGGGCCGGCCTGATCGTACTGGCCGCCGGCGCGCTGCTGCTCGCCCACGCCACGAAGGAGACGAGCCTCGTCCTCGTCCCGATCTCGATCGGCTGGCTGGCGGTGGAGTGGTGGTCGATCCGCGAGCCGGGCCCTTTCCGGCGCTTCGCGGTCACCTACGGGGCGATCAATCTGGTCGCCGCGGCCGCCTTCGTGGTGCTGCGAGCGCACTACGCGCCGCTCGCGCTCGCCGAGGGCTCCTACACCCGGGCGTACACGCTTCACTTGGGCGTGATCGGCCCCGCGCTCTTCCGGATCTCGGCCTGGCTGGTTCGAGATTTCGCGTTCCTCTTGCCGCTGCTGGCGTTCGCGGTGTTCGCGCCATCCGGCGATCGCCCCGCGTCGCGTCGGCCCATCCGGTACGCGGGCGTCTGGATGGTGGGCTGGCTCGCCGTCTTCCTGCCCTGGCCCGCCACGTTCGAGTACTACCTGCTCCCGTTTGCGTTCGGGGCCGCCGCGCTCGCCGGCGCCGTCGTGGGCGACCTATGGGCGGCGCGTGGGCGTCCGCATCCGGCGAAGAGCGGGCGGGTCGCGTGGGGCGTTCTCATGACGAGCGGAGCGCTGTGGCTGGTGGCGATCGCGAACGCAACCGCCGACGCGCGAGTCCAGCTCACGGTGGACCGATCCAACGCAGACCTCGTCGACTTCCTGGCCGGTCTGCCAAGCGGTAGCCGGGTCGTGCTCGACACCGCGCTGAACGAGTACGTCGCCGAGGTGCCCATGCACCTGTCCCAGATCAAGGGGCGCCCCGACCTCGTGGTCGAGCACGTCACCCGAGCTTCAAGCAACCGACC
>DASZJM010000403.1:0-1561 GCA_035948165.1 Candidatus Methylomirabilota bacterium | reverse complement strand
CCCGGCCCCTCGTAGACGTGCACCAGGTCCGCGAGGAGCACGCGCACCCGCTCCGCGTCCTCGACGAGCGTGGCGGTGCCGGTGGCGTGCACCGCCACGTAGTTCCAGGTGGGCACCGCCGGGTGCGTGGCGTACCACGCGGGCGAGACGTAGGCGTGCGCGCCCGAGAACACCACCAGGGTCGGACGGCCGGCCGCGAGGTAGCGCCAGTGCGGGTTGGGCCGGGCCACGTGGCCGCGAAGGGTGCCGAGCGGCCCGCGTGTGGCGTCGACCAGGATCGGCAGGTGGGTGGCGAACGGGGCGCCCGTGTCGTCCGCGGTGATCATGACCGCGAAGCTCTGCGCCCGCATCAGGGCGTGACACCACGCGGTGTCGGTGACCTCGAAATGTCGGGGGATGTACATGGCCCTCTCACCGGTCAGGGAATGCGCAGGCGCCCGTCGATCACCGGCACCACGCTGCCGCCCACCCGGATCTCGTCGACGCGGCCGTCGCGCATGTCGACCCGGATGTGGACGAAGCTCGGCCGGCCCATGCGCGTGCCCTGCTCGCTCACGATGTCGACCCGATCGGCGGCGGCCACCAGCCCGCGCTCCACCAGGTAGGCGCCGAGCGGCCCACTCGCGGAGCCGGTGGCCGGATCCTCGAGGATGCCCGACGTGTGCGGCGCGAACATGCGCGAGTAGACGCGCCCGGCGTGCGGGTCCGGATCGGGCGCGAACACGAAGACGCCGAGGTTCGGCCCCTCGCCCTGGGCGGCCAGGAGCGCGGGCACGTCGAGGCGCGCGCGGTCGAGCGCCTCGCGGTCCCGCAGCGGGACATAGAGGAAGGCGTTGCCGGTCGAGCCGGTGCGGACCGGCTGGCCGGGAAGCAGGTCGGCCGGATCGAGCCCGAGCGCGCGGGCGAACCCGGCCCGCTCCCCGAGCTCCGGCCCGAAGCGCGCTTCCCCGTGCCGCATCCAGAGGAAGCGGGGGCTCGCGGGGTCGCCCTCGAGCGTCACCTCAACCGGCCCGATGCCTTCCTCCAGGTTGAAGCGGGTGGTCCCCGCCGGCAGCAGCCCCTCGGTCGCCAGCACCCACGCGGTCCCGATGGTGGGATGCCCCGCGAACGGGATCTCGCGCGCCGGCGTGAAGATCCGCACCCGCGCCCCGCAATCCGGCCGGGTCGGCGGCAGCAGGAACGTCGTCTCCGAGCAGTTCATCTCGCGCGCGATCGCCTGCATCTCGGTCGCCTCGAGCCCCTCCGCCCCGAACACCACCGCGAGCGGATTCCCCCCGAACACCCGCTCCGTGAACACATCCACCTGCACGAACCGCAACTCCCCCACCCGATACCTCCGCCTCAAAGAAGTGAACTGACTCGAGCAAGCCACGTCGCCGGCCTCCCGCCGGATCCGCTGTCGACCCAACCACGAACGGAGGGCCGGGGGCGGGGGGCGGCGGGGGCCTCCCCGGGGCCGTGGCTTCTGCGGGTCATCGAAGCCGGCAACGTCCCATCTCGTGGCCCGCCCGAGACGGCGCAACCCGCCGGCGACTCAGCGTGCCCCGGGGAGGCCCCCCCC
>DASZJM010000402.1:0-7830 GCA_035948165.1 Candidatus Methylomirabilota bacterium | reverse complement strand
GCGGCGGGCTCGCTGGTGACCCGCGCGTAGGGCCGCGTCGCCTGCCGGATGGCGTCGGGCACCGCGATGTCCACCGGTGCGGTCGGCCGCACGTCGGTCACGGGGAGATCCGCCGCCGGGAAGCCGCCCGCGCTCTGGCGGATCCGGGTCGGAAACTTCACCCCGCCCCAGTCGCGGTACTCCGAGTAGGTGGTCTCCACCGTCATGTCGCCCACCACCGGGTTCGACAGCACCGCCTCGACCTTCTCCACCAGCCCGCTCCCGTCGAGGGTGGCCCGGACCGCGTAGCGGCCCGGCACCGCGAAGGCGACGGTGCGCCCCTGCACGGTGGCATTGGCGGCCAGCGCGGCCCGGATGACCCCGTGCGGGGTGATCCACAGCTGGAGCTGGCGCTCGACAAGAGCCACCGGGGCCGGCGCCGCCGTCTCCCCGGCCACGTTCCACGCGAAATCGCCGCTCACCACCTGGATCTGCCGCACCTCGCCCACCGACGGGACGCCGCCGCCGCGCGGGGGCATCTCGGCGCGCGAGCGCACCTGCTCCTCGCGCAGCGAGGCGGTCTCGTAGTTGATCGCGCGCGTGAGCGAGGGGATGTTGAAGCGGGGCCACGGCGCGCCCGGCACCGCGCTCTGACCGACCGCGAAGCTCACCCCGCTGGCCGAGAGCTGCAGTGTCTTCAGGGTGTCGGCGCCGATGGCCCGCGCCGCGCTCTCGAGCGTGGCGCGGGCGTCCTGCGCCGAGGCCGCAAGCGGGGAGCACAGCAGCGCGAGGGTCACGACCAGCGCGAGCAGTCGGAGCATCAGCGGGCCTCCTTGCAGTCGGGGGCGGCGTCGGGCACTCCGTGGATGAGGACAACGGGCATGCTGGTCGGCATCCTAGGGATGCCGCGACGGCGAGTCAAGAGCGAGTGGGAAGGACGACGGGGCGGGTGGAGCGAGTGAAGCTAGAGCGCGTCCTGGTCTTCGGCTTCGGGTTGATCCTCGGACTGCTCGTCGTCCTCGCGGACGGGCGCGATCCCGTCCGGAGCCGGCGCCAGCAGCCAGCCCGCCACCTCGTAGAGGGTGGCCGGGGTCGGGTCGCCCACCGCGCCGAAGAGGTCCTGGGCCTCGTGGAGGCTCATCACGCACACGTCGGAGGTGGTGCGCCCCTCGCGAGCCTTCCGCATGAGCTGGGCCTGCTTGGGCGTGGTCACGAGCCAGAGCATCGCGCCCGGCAGGTAGTCCACCCGCACCGCGAGCACGTCGCCCAGATGGAGCAGGCTCTCGTAGAACTCGCGCCCGCGACGCGACAGCGTCCGGTGGTGCCTCAGTACCTCCTGCAGCGTGACCACGCTCGGCGTCATCATTGGCGTGTACCTTGTCTCGACAAAAAAGCAAAGGCCGCGCCACTCCAGGAACCGCACGAAGTCAGCTAGTTGCAACGCACTCTCGGCCGGACGGCCGCGCCGGATTGTCAGCCGGGGTGCCGCAGAATGCCAGCCGGGCGCGGACGCTAGCGGAAACGGCCGCGGCGGCCGATGCCGCGGCCGTCACCAAAGAGATACCGGTTCACCTTGACGGTGGCGGCGACGTACCCGGGCTCGAGATTGGCGAGCCGGGCGCGGACGTGCGCGTGCAGGCGCGGCAGGGCGTGGAAGGGCACCGCCGGGAAGGCGTGATGCTCGGCGTGATAGGGCATGTTCCACGCGAAGAGCCGCACGACGGCCAGCGTCCGCGTGGTGCGCGTGTTCTCGAGGCAGTCTCGCGTGAAGGCGCAGGCGGTGTGCTCGGCCAGGAGATACGGGCGGAGGAAGGCCTGCCCGATCAGCAACGGAACGATCCACCCCACGAGCGCCAGCGGCGAGGCGGCCCACAGGGAGATCAGGACGATTGCCACGTAGGCCGCGAGGTAGACGCGCGCCTCGACGATCAGCGGGCGGCGCTCCGGCGGGGCCATCCACGGCCGGTCGGCGCGGCCGCTCGCGAGCCGCAGCATGTCGAGGAGCCGCCGGGCCAGGTTCGGGACCCCGGTCAACACGAGCAGATAGGCGCCGAGGGAGGCCGGCTTCGGGAAGTAGAGCTCGGGATCGCGCGCCTCGTCCTGCGTGAAGCGGTGGTGCTCCCAGTGGTAGACGCGGTAGTTCCGGTATGGCCAGAAGATGAGCAGCCCGGCCAGGGTGCCGAGCGCGGCATTGAGCCAGCGCGTGCGGAACGCAGTCCGGTGCGCGGTCTCGTGGAACGCACAGAAGACGAAGGCGAGGACGTAGCCGTGGGCGACCAGGAGCGGCAGCGCCCAGACGGTGGCGCGGAGCCGCCAGAGGAGCGTCCCGGTCACCGCGAGCACGCCCAGGTGCAGGGCGGCGCGCCGGAGCGCGGGCCCGTCCGCGCGCGGCATGAGGGCGTGCAGGTCCTCGCGCGGGAGCTGGTGCGCGGTGAAGCGGACGAGCGCCTCGTCGCTCGGGACATCGGGCTCCGGCGGGGCGAGCCGCTCCCCGCCCCGCGAGTGGCCCGCCGTCAGGTGGTCCTCCCGGCCCGCAATCGAGGCGACGGGCCCCAGACGAGGGTCTGCCGCGTCTCGTGCCGGCCGGCCTCGCAGAAGCCGCCGAAGCGCCGCTGGCAGTCTCCGCGCTCGTGCAGGGTGCGGACGAAGACGGCGAGGTCCGACATGTGGCTCGTCGGGACCCGGGCCGCGGTCGCCAGGTGCTCGAGACAGTAGGTCAGCAGGGTCCCGGGTGAGCTGCCCCAGATGAGCGCACGGATCCGGGCTTCCTGGGCACGCGAGAGCATGCGCGGGCTATCCTAGCCGAACACGGCCGAGTGAGCCAGGGACGTCCCCGCCGGCCGCCTCATCCGCGACGCGACGGTCTCCCTCCGCGGGCTCGGGCCCGGGGGCGCACCCGGCGCCGGAGCACGTCGCGGCGCGAGGCGGCGGGGCGGCGGCGGTCGAGCAGCCGCTCCCGGTCGCGCCACCTTTGCTCCACCTCCCGCTGCTCGCGCCGCTTCCACAAGCGCTCGAGCAGGCTCCCGAGCAGGGCGCTGGTGATGAGCGCCAGCACGATGAGGACGTAGATGTTCACCGGGGCCTCTCAAAGGTTCGTCGTACACCTGCCCGCATTGCTCCCCGGCCCTCCCGCTTCACGCCTGACCCGGCGCCGACAATGTGGAGCGAGTATGCCATGCCACGCAAGCCGTCGTGGATCGGGGACGGGGAGCGTGGGTAGCTCCCGGAAATGACTCTTCCTGTAGTAAGGTCTTGCTGGTCAGGTGATGGAGCAGGCCCGCATCTCCACGGGTGCCCTGGAACGGGCGAGTGAGTCGATCATGCCCGCACGACGTCACGCTTCACAGATTCTGACCGTCGAGATCATCGGGTTTCTGGTCATCATCGCGCTCTCCTGGGCCAACGAGCTCTACGGGCTACCGAGCCTGATCTTCGGGGGCGGCCATCGGGTGAACTGGCCCGAGAGTCTGCTGGAGACGGCGATTATCGCCCTGGTGGCCGTGCCGGTCCTGCTCTTGACGCGCCGATTGGTCCTCCGACTGCACTATCTCGAGGAGTTCCTGCGCGTGTGCAGCTGGTGTCGCAAGCTGAATGCGGGCCGCGAGTGGATCCCGGTGGAAGAGTTCTTCGAGCAGCGATTCGACACGCAGACCTCGCATGGAATGTGCCCGGCGTGCCTGGCGGAGCAGAAGGGGAAGCTGCGACGGGCGAGCTGAGCACCCGCCGAGATCGGCGGGTATCAAGGGAGACGTCAGCCCCAGCCGAGGAGGATCAACTGATGAATGGGCCGAGAATCGGGATCTTCGGTGTCTTCGTACTCGTCAGCACGCTGGCCGCGTGCGGCACGGACCAGATGATGGTGTTCCGTAAGCAAGGGATGACGGTGCGCCAGCAGCAGGCCGACGAGGTCGCATGCATCGAAAGCTCGATCGGCGCCGTCCAGGAGCCGCGACCGTCGCCCCTGCCCCCGATCGATCGTGACGCATTCCAGCAGTGTATGCGAGCGAAGGGATACGTGCTGCAGCCCAAGTAGCGGTCACGTCGTGGCGGTAGCAAGCTGAGCACCCTCGGGCGTGCGACGCGCACTTCGAGCCGGGAGGTCGCCCGTTACCTTGGCGTCCAGGTCCCCGCGGCGTACTCGCCCAAGCCTCTCAGGAGCACCTGACGCAGGGTGGTCTCTTCTCTCGCGGCACGGATTCGCGCCGCTCGCTGAACTTCGATAGGGACGCCCCGCAGCAAGTAAATCCCCGTCGTCGCCAGGTGCGCGAGTGCGTGAGTCGACGTGGTCCGTCCCGCCCTTCCCTCACCGTCGTCGGCGAGACCCGAAACTGTCCCCACCGCGCCGTGCGAAGGGCGGCCCAGCTCGGCGAGGCGAAGCTGCGCCCTGCGCTCCCGCGCATGGGCTTCACTCGGCCAACCGAGCCGTTGGACGAGCATCAGACCGGTTGCCAGAACGAACCCGACGACGAACACGACGAGCATTCCGCTGGGAACCCCGGCCAGGGCCAGGAGTAGGCTGCCCCCGGCCAGACTTGCACCGACGCCGAGGCTCAGATCGACGACGAGCCCATATCCGCGTCGGTACAGGACGGTTTCGGCCAGCCAGCCCGCGCTGAGGCCGGCCAGAACCAAGATCGGACCCATTTCCACGAGTTGCTGATTCATCGCCCGTTCCTCCCTGCTTTGGACTCGACTATGACGGCTGGTCCTGGTCTCGCTCCTGGCGCCCGGGTCGGCCTCGCTGATCGGCCGGGGCACAGAGCCATCCGACGACGAGGAGCCCCACAATCACGGCCACGACACTCACGACGCCGTCCATGGCCTCGCGGTGGTCGAGGTGCCTGCCAGCTTGATCGGCGCACCGACGACCTCTACCAGCCCGACTTTCGCGAGGCAACGGATCACGGCCCAAGACGGGTCGAACTCGAACCCTCGCATGCTGAACTTCGGTGCCCGCGGATGGGCATGATGGTTGTTGTGCAGGCTTTCCCCGCCCGTGACCCACGCCAGCACCCTGGAGTTATAGGCCGTGTTGCCGAAATTCTGAGCGCCTCGCCAGTGCCCCAGGCCGTTGATCAGCGGCGCCAGCACGAAGACATACAGAACTGCGTGCGCCAACCCGGCCGACAGGCCGATCCGGATTCCAAACACCAAGCACAGCAAGGCGATGCCCAGCGCGAGGCCACTCATCCCTCGGGAGAACACCGCCCGATCAAGCCAGTCCTCGGCGATGTCCGGGGCAAACGTCCGGATCGTCTCGGGGTTGCGAGCTTCCCGCATGTAGTAGTAGACGTTCCAGAACTGGACATTCCAGAAACCCAGCAGGCGAGGGCTGTGGGGATCGCCCTCCCGGTCCGTGAACGTGTGGTGCTTGCGATGCACCGCGACCCACTCTCGCCGATTCTGGCCCGTCGTGAGCCATAGCAACGCGCGACAACATCCATCCGCGACCGGATGCAGCCGTAGTGCGCGGTGCGCGAGCGTCCGGTGCAGATAAACGGACGTCGCAATGACGGCGATCTGGGCCAGCGTCAGCGCGACCAGGGCGGCGACCCACATGGAATGCGGCACGGCGTCAGGCCGCCGACCGCGCGGGCACGATCTCGCGCCCTCGCCCCGATCGCGGATTCGGTGCCGCCGGTTCCGGCCCTAGCATCCGTCCCCACGAGCTCGGAGTTCCATCACTCACGCGACGGGTCCGCGTCTCGACCACCGTCACGAGCTGCTCGAACCCAGGCAGACGATCGTCGAAGATGATCTCGCGTTGACGGTCGATCGAGCTGAGGCTCAACACCCGAATCCAGCCTCGTGAGCCCCTTCTGACGAAGCGCTGGACCTCCCCCACGTGATCCCACCGGAGACGGACACGCCTTCCTCCGTAGCCGGTGCCTTCGACGTACTGTTCCGACACGACGACCCGCCATACGGCCCGCCAGCCCGGGCGTGACGCAACCCACAGGAGGGGGCCGACGAGCACCGCAGCCGTCACCACTCCGCCCGAGATGCCGTGGCGTGCTCCGAACCAGAGGATCGCGGCGGCCGCCAAGCCGGCGATGCAGCCTCGCGCCCCCAGCGCGGCCACTCGAGTCAAAACCGGAGCCGCGAATGTCATTGGTCGGATCCCTGACACGGTGACGCCGAGCCGAGCCGTTGAATCCGGGATGCGTGCCATCGCTCCGCTCCTTTCACACGCTGCGGGTTCGGACCTCAGGGCGCACGTTCTCCTTCCAGCACTTCAGATGCGCCGCCTCGTTCATTCTGCCGGGCACATCGAGCCACTTCTCCATCGCATCGATCTCTTCAAAGCAGAATGCGCACACCAACACCTTGGGCATGTGGCCCCTCCTGTGTCCCCCGAGCACGACTCGATCGACATGTTTGCTTGGCCGTCACGCGTGCGCGTACCACCACCGCTGGCCAACGATGACGCTGGCCGCTCCGAGGAATGTACCGATGCACAGCGTGGACCACCCCTCATCCTCGGGGCTACCGAGGGCGAGGAAGAGCAAGCTCCCAATGAAACTCCCGGCGAGGCCGAGAACAATGTCTGCGACCAATCCGAACCGGCGAGCCCTCATGACGAAGGCGCCCAGGCCACCGGCTGCCAACCCCACCGGTATCCACAGCACGAAGAATTGACGTTGCATGCATGAGCCTCGGGCTACCACTCCATCGCCACTGTAGTCCGGCGGCATCCGGTCGGCCTATTGGACATAGGTCCAATAGGCCGGCCACCCCCGCGGTGCTACGGTGGTGGCGCCTTGTACGAGGAGATTGCGACACATAGGCTCATGCGGGAGTGGTGTTCTCAGGTACCACGCGATCAGAGAACCGACCGGCGGTCGACGGACCACTGCGGCGTGCCCAAGCGCCTCCTAGATGGCAAGCTCCACCGTTGCCAAGAACCGCCGGGGCACGACGGGTGCGTGCACGTCTGCTGGTGCGGCCAGCAACGACCGACGCCCTAAGACCGCCAGTGGACGCCTAGCGGCCCCGTCAAGCGCACACTAACCCGTGGAGACTGCCATGCTGCCGCAGCTACCGAAGGACGAACACCGAAGAGTTTGTGATGGATGCCGCACCGCTGGCTTTCTGCCCTATTCCATCCGGACTGGGGAGCCATCCACCGCGGTGGAGCGCGTCTATTGTTCCCTGGCCTGTGCGCGGCTCCACTTTCCTGGCTTCACTGGTCACAGTTCTGGGCGATGAGGAGGCGGACGCAGCGCCGCCGCTAGCTCCCGGTCGGATCACTTCGGCCGGGCACGTGCCGCTCGGCGTCCCAGAGGTGCAGGCACCCGACATGAAACTGAATGCCCTTGCCTCCCGATCATACGTCTCGCCGTTGCCAGCCCCACCCCGCAAGCGCGGGATACTGTTTTGAGGCAGCCGACCGTCAGCAAGCTTGGCCCGAATGAGGCGACGAAGGGTTTCTTGTTCCAAGGGGAAGGCTCCTCCTCCCGCGGACCGGGAGTGCCAGATTCACCGAGGTCTCGGCGGCCGGGGTGCAGGCAGGAGGACTATTTGGGCGACCTTCCCGTCGCTCAGCCCACGGGGTTCGAGCTGCTGATCAACCTCAAGACCGCCAAGGCGCTCGGTCTGACGATCCCGCCGCCGCTCCTGCAGCGGGCGGATCAGGTGATCGAGTGAGTCGCCCGCGGAAGTCGACACCTCCCCCTCGGTCACCGGAGCGGAAGCTGCTCCCCGAGGACAGGACGGTACGGTCACTGTAGACATGTCGCGAGAGGAGGAGCTGATCTTCACGGCGCTCTGCGATCGGTTGCGATCGCCCACGCAAGTCTGGCAGTCGATGTCGCTGGGCGAACTAGAGGAGGCGACCGGCCTCTCCAGGGA
>DASZJM010000401.1:0-4467 GCA_035948165.1 Candidatus Methylomirabilota bacterium | reverse complement strand
GCCAGGGCCAGGCCGAAGCCCACCAGCAGCGAGTTCTTGATGCGCGTCTCCTCGTGCGCGCGCACCACGAAGCCGAAGAGCCCGGTGTAGAGCCCCGCGCCGAGCAGGAGCGCGCCGGGGATCACCAGCAGGAGCGCGGCGAACGGATCCATCCCCAGCAGGGCGAAGAGCCAGTACGCGCCGTAGCCGCCCAGCATGATCAGCTCGCCGTGCGCCACGTTCAGCACCTTGAGCACGCCGAACACGAGCGAGAGGCCGGCCGCGGCCAGCCCGTAGAGGCCGCCCAGGAGCAGGCCGAGCACGATCTGCTGGGCGAGCAGCGTCATCGGCCGGTCCGCCGCACCCGGCGTTCCGTCACCCGCCAGCAGCCAGCGGCCCGAGATAGGCGCGGCGCACGTGCGGGTCACGCAGCAGGTCCGCGCCCGCGCCCTCGCCGACCACGCGCCCGCCCTCGAGGATGTACGCGCGGTGGGCGAGCGTGAGCGCGGCGCGGACGTTCTGCTCCACCAGGAGGATCGCCACCCCGGCCCGGTTGATCTCGACCAGCGCGTCGAGGATCGCGCGCACCAGCTGCGGCGCGATGCCGAGCGACGGCTCGTCGAGCATGAGCAGGCGCGGGCTTGCCATCAGGGCCCGGCCCACCGCGACCATCTGCTGCTGGCCGCCGGAGAGGGCGCGGACCACCTGGCGGCGGCGCGCGCGCAGATCGGGAAAGAGCGCGAACACCCGCGCGAGGCTCTCCCGCCGCGCCGCGCGGGCCCGCGGCGAGAAGGCGCCCAGCTCCAGGTTGTCCTCCACCGTCATGCTGCCGAAGAGGCGGCGGCCCTCCGGCACCACCGCCAGGCCGCTCTCCACGATCAGGTGCGGGGCGATTGTCAGAAGGTTTTTCCCCTCCCACGAGATACTGCCGGCGCGGGGCCGCACCAGGCCGGACACGCAGCCGAGCAGCGTCGACTTGCCCGCGCCGTTCGGCCCGAGCAGGGCAACGATCTCGCCCGCGCCGACCCGGAGGGTGACCCCGGAGAGCGCGGGCACGTCGCCGTACGCGGCTTCCAGCCCGCGGAGCTCAAGCACGCGCGGGTCCCGGGCGCTCCGCGCCGAGGTAGACGTCGACCACGCGGGGATCGGCGGCCACCGCGGCGGGCGGGCCGTCGGCGATCTTCTCGCCCGCGCTCAGCACCACCACGCGGCGGGCCAGGTCCATCAGCGCCCACACGATGTGCTCGACCATCAGGACCGCGAGCCCGTCGGCGACCAGCCGGCGGATGAGGGCCATCGCCGCCGCGGTCTCGGCGGGGTTCAGGCCGGCCATGAACTCGTCGAGCAGCAGCAGGTCGGGCGAGGTGGCCAGCGCGCGCGCCAGCTCGAGCCGCTTGCGATCCATCAGGGTGAGGGCGGCAGCGGGCGTGGCCGCCCGGCCCTCGAGGCCCACCAGGGCGAGGAGGCGGAGGGCCTCGGTCCGGGCGTCGAGGCCGCGCCGGCGCCCGTAGAGGCAGCCCACCCGCACGTTGTCGAGGGCCGAGAGGCCGGCGAAGGGCCGCACGAGCTGAAAGGTGCGCGCGATGCCGCGGGCGCAGACGCGGTGCGGGGCGAGCCCCGCGATGTCGTGTCCCTGGAAGCGGATGCGCCCGCGATCCGGCCGCAGCGCGCCCGCGATGAGGTTGAAGAGCGTGGTCTTGCCGGACCCGTTCGGTCCCATCACGCCGAGGAGCTCGCCGGCCTCGAGCGTGAGGCTCACGTCGCCGACCGCGAGGACGCCGCCGAAGCCCTTGGTCAGCCGCTCGACTTCTAAGAAGGCCGGCACTCAGCGCTTGGCGAAGGGCGGCGCCGGGAACGCGAGGGTCGCGGTCGCCGACTCCTTGGGCCACACCAGCTCCTGCTTGCCGTTCTGCCACTGCAGCAGCGCCTGCGCGACGATGCCGGTGCCGTCCGGCCGGAACTTCACGCTGCCGATCACCGTGTTCATGTTGGTCGCGGCGATCGCGTCGCGCACCTTCTCGCGATCCGGGAAGCCCGCGCGGGTGACCGCGGCGGCCAAGATCTCCACGCACGCGTAGGCGGGACCCACCAGCGGGTCGGCGGGACGGCCGAACTTTTTCTGGTGCGCGTCGTTCAGCTCCTTCACCCCCGCGCCCTTCATGGCGTGGTGCCAGCCCGCGGCCAGCACCATGAAGTCGCCGTCCTTGCCGAGGTTCTGCGACCAGATCTGGGCGTCCGGGGCGCGGATGAAGAAGGAGAGCTTGGGGGTGAAGCCGAGCTCCTTCATCTGCTTCACGATCGTCATGCCGTCGGGCGGGTTGGGCAGGGCCAGCAGCACGTCCACGTTGGCGGCCTTGGCCTTCAGGATGAGGTCGGAGAAGTCCTTGGCCCCCGGCGCGTATTCCCCGTTCAGCGCCACCTGGTAGCCCGCGGTCTTGCCCGCCTCCGTCCACGCCGCCGCCATCTCGCGGCCCCAGTCCGTCTTCTCCTGGAAGATCGCCACCGTCTTGGGCCGCTCGCCAGCCGGGATCAGCTCGAGCAGGCCCTGGGTGGCGTGGCCGATGTCGGGCGACTTCCAGAACGGGGAGAAGAGATATCGGAAGCCCTGCTGGTGGATCTTCTGGAGCGCGAAGGCCACGCCGAGGTACGGGATGCGGTTCTTCTCGGCCACCGACGCGGCGGCCGCGTGGAGGTCGGAGCCGAAGCCACCGAGGTAGCCGATCACGCCCTGGGCGGCCAGGGTCTCCATGCGCGCGACGGTCTTGGTGGCGTCGGACTCGTCATCGAGCACGACCAGCTCGACCGGCATCTTCACGCCGCCCACCGGGATGCCGCCGCCCGCGTTCAGCCGCTCCACCGCGAACTCGTAGCCGGCGCGGATCTGGGCCCCGCCCGCGCCGTAGCGGCCGGTGAGCGGGACGACCGCGCCCATCTTGATCGACTGGGCCCACGCGGGGGCGGGCGACAGGCCGAGCAGCGCGAGAGCAAGCCAGGCGAGCATTCTCATCGGGATTCTCCTCTCCAGATTCGATTCGCGGTCTCGGCCACCCGGCGGAGCTTGGCCTCCTGCTCGGCCGGCGTGACGCGGTTGCCTTCCAGGGTGGAGGCGAAGCCGCACTGCGGGCTCAGCGCCAGGCGCTCCAGCGGCACCAGCCGGGCCGCCTCCTCGACTCGGGCGCAGAGGGCCTCGACCGACTCGAGGCGCGGGCTCTTGGTGGTCACGAGACCGAGCACCACGACGCGGTCGTCGGGTACGGCGTGCAGGGGCTCGAAGCCGCCGGAGCGCTCGTCGTCGTACTCGAGCAGGAAGCGCTGGAAGCGGCTCTTCGTGAACACGCGCGCGATCGGCTCGTAGCCGCCGCTCGCGTAGAACATCGACTGGTTGTTGCCCCGGCAGATGTGCAGGCCGAAGGTGACCTCGGGATGCTCGCCGATGACCGCGTTATCCATCTCGATGCAGCGGTCGATCAGCCGGTCCGGATCGCTGCCGCGCTGGCGGTAGCCCTCGCGCAGCTCCGGATCCAGGAGGGCGGCGTATTGGGGCGCGTCGATCTGCACGTAACTGCAGCCGAGCCGCACCAGCTCCTCGATCTCGCGTCGGGTGAGGTCCACGATGTCGGCCAGGTAGGCGTCGCGGGTCGGATAGGCGCCGGTCGACTTGTCCGGATCGTAGTAGGCCGCCGCCTGCTGGGTGCTGATCAGGGTCACCTTGGTGGGCTTGCGCGTCCGGGCCCGCAGGTAGGTGAGCTCCTCCGCGCACATGCTCCGGCGCCAGCGGAGCTTGTCGACCACGACCGGCCGCTTGAAGACGAGCCGCTCGCCCGCCTCGTTGTGAAACGGGATGGCCCAGCCGCCGAGCTTGTCGAAGCCGTCGAGGGCGTCGATCAGGTGGCCGAAGAAGGCGTAGCGGCGCAGCTCACCGTCGGTGACCACGTCGAGGCCGGCGGCTTCCTGGAGCTGGACCGCCTCGTCCACCGCGCGGTCCTCGACCTGCTTGAGCGCGGCGGCGGCGAGCTCGCCGCGGTCGTGGCGGTCGCGGGCCGCCTTGAGCTCGGGGGGGCGCAGGAGGCTGCCCATCACGTCGCTGCGGATCGCTTGGGCGGGCATCCCTAGCTTCTCTTTATATACGTTCGGCTCGCCTATGGCTCGCCTCACCTGTGTAGCCCGGCTCGCCTTCGGCTGCGCCTTGCCGCGCGGCTCGCCTATGGCTCGCCTCACCCGTCGAAGCCGACTCGCCTTCGGCTGCGTCTTGTGCCGTGATTCAGCTCGGCCCGCCCATCGCTCCGTCTCACTGCGCTAGCTGCCGGCGACCTTGAACATGCCGCCGTCGAGGCCGAGGGCGTTCTTGCCGATGCCCTCGAGCATCCGGTCCACCGTGGGCGGCATGAGGGTGGAGGTGCGCAGGTCGCGGAAGGCGCGCTCGGCCGGGAAGTCCTTGTAGGCGCCGCGGCCGCCCACCACCTGGATCACCTTGGAGGTGACCGCCAG
>DASZJM010000400.1:0-1762 GCA_035948165.1 Candidatus Methylomirabilota bacterium | reverse complement strand
ACCCGCCAGCGTGAGGTGCGGCAGCTCGAGCATCGCGAGGATGGCCTTGACCGCCTGCTCGGCGGGCACCCCGAGCCGCTCGAGCCCCACGTCGATCTTGACGAACACCGGGCACGGCCCGGACGCGGCCTGCGCGTAGGCGCGGGCGGACTCGAGATCCACCAGCGTCGGCACGAGGCGATGGGCGAGGGCGGCGGGCGCCGCGTCCGGCAGCGAGTTCGGGTAGACGAGGATCGGGATCGTGATGCCGCGCTCGCGCAGCCGCACCCCCTCCGCGAGATCGGCCACCGCCAGCCAGTCCGCGCCGCTCCGGGCGAAGACGGCGCCCATCTCCGCGGCCCCGAACCCGTAGCCGTCGGCCTTGACCACCGCGAAGATGGACCGCGACGGGCCGACGAGCCCGCGCACCGCGCGCAGGTTGTGGGCCGCCGCGTCGAGATCGATCTCGAGCGTGGTGGGCCGCAGGGGCGCGGTCACCGCGGGCCCGGTCACGCGCGTCTCAGGCGGTGGCCGCCTTCAGGTCGTCGAGCTGCTTGCGGACGCCCGCGACCATCGACGCGAGATCGGAGCAGAGCATCACCAGGTCGAAGCCGCGCTTGACCGAGCCCGCCGCGAAGGCCGCGCTCGCGCAGTGCATGGCCGCCTTCTTGCCGTGCTTGTGGGCCGCGTCGCGGATCTTGTCGCAGGTGGCGATGTGCACCGGGTCCGGGTTGTCGCCGCGGGGGGCGAGCCCGAGGGCGAACGAGAGGTCGGCGGGGCCGATGTAGATGCAGTCGAGGCCGGGGGTGGCGCAGATCGCGTCGAGATTGGCGAGCCCCTCCTTGGTCTCGATCATCGCCATCACCACGATCTCGTCGTTGGCCTTGGCCACGTAGTCGGCGCCGCCGTAGTGGACCGCGCGCACCGGGCCCGAGGAGCGCATGCCCACCGGCGGATAGCGGCACGCGGCCACCGCCTTCGCCGCGTCCTCCGCGGTGTTGATCAGCGGCACCAGGATGCCGTACGCGCCGAAGTCGAGCGCCTTCATGATCGCGGCCGGGTCGTTGGCGGCGACCCGCACCACCGGCACCGTGTCGGTCTGGGAGACCGCCTGCAGCATCGGCCAGAGGTTGGCCATGTCGGTGAGGCCGTGCTGCATGTCGATGACCAGGGCGTCGAAGCCCTGCCGGGCCATGACCTCCGCGGTGAAGCCGTTGGACACCGAGAGCCAGCCCATCGTCACGCACTTGCCCTCGCGCCACATCTGCTTGATCTTGTTCGCTCGCATCGCGTCACACCTCTTGGTAGGGGGTCGGATGAATCGCCGCCTGGCCGGCCGAAGCGTATCACAGCCGCTGTGGTATAACACTGCCCCATGGATCTCGAGCTCCGGGACAAGGTCGCGATCGTCGGCGGAGCCAGCAAGGGGCTCGGCCGGGCCTGCGCGGAGGTGCTCGCGCAGGAGGGCACGCACGTGGCCATCTGCAGCCGGTCGAAGGACGATCTGGAGAAAGCCGCGAGGGAGATCCGCGCCGCGAGCGGGCGCGAGGTGCTGGTCTTTGCCGGCGACCTGGACCGGCCGGAGACGATCCGCGACCTGGTGGCGGCCACCGTCACCCGCTTCGGGCGCCTCGACGTGCTCGTCAACAACTCGGGCGGCCCGCCGCTGACCCAGGCCCAGAGCGCCACCGAGGAACAGTGGGAGACCGCGGTGCAGCGCTCGCTCTTCTTCTTCGGGCGCATGTGTCGCGAGGCCCTGCCCCATCTCAAGCGCCAGGGGGTC
>DASZJM010000399.1:0-8160 GCA_035948165.1 Candidatus Methylomirabilota bacterium | reverse complement strand
GAAGGCCAAGCAGGTGCCGCCGCTGCGGCTCAAGCCCCCGGACCCGGACGGCAAGTACCGGATGATGCAGGAGGACGTCGATCGCCCCCAGGAGTTCCACAAGTGCATCGAGTGCTTCCTGTGCCAGGACGTCTGCCACGTCATCCGCGATCACGAGGACAAGAAGGCGCGCTTCTCGGGGCCTCGCTTCTTCATCAAGGCGGCCTCGCTCGAGATGCACCCCCTCGACACCGTCGACCGCACCGAGTTCCTGAACCAGCACGCAGGTCTAGGCCTCTGCAACATCACCAAGTGCTGTACCGAGGTCTGCCCCGAGCACATCCACATCACCGACAACGGCATCATCCCGATGAAGGAGCGTGTCGCCGACGGCTACGACCCGATCGTCTGGGCCATGCGCAAGCTGGGGCTCAGTAAGAAGAAATGAAGATCCACGAATATCAGGGCAAGGCCATCCTGAAGGCCTTCGGGGTCCCCGTCCCGAACGGGGACGTGGCCGACACCCCGGCCGAGGCGCGCGCCATCGCCCAGCGACTGGGGGGCCGGACCGTGGTCAAGGCCCAGGTGCACGCGGGCGGGCGCGGCAAGGCGGGTGGGGTGAAGCTGGCCGACGATCCGGCGGGCGCCGAGGCGGCGGCCAAGCAGATCCTCGGCATGATGCTCAAGACCCCGCAGACGCCGCCCGAGGGCATCAAGGTGCTGAAGGTGCTGGTCGAGGAGGCCTCCCCGATCGCCACCGAGCTCTACCTCTCGATGACCCTCGACCGCGGCCGCGGCACCCACGTGGTGATGGCCTCGCGGGCCGGCGGCATGGAGATCGAGGAGGTGGCGGCCACCCATCCCGAGAAGATCATCCGGGAGTGGACGGATCCCGCACTGGGGCTGCAGCCCTTCCAGGCGCGCAACCTGGCCTTCGGGCTCGGGCTCACCGGCGAGCAGTTCAAGCAGGGCGTCGGCCTGATCCTGAATCTGTTCAAGGCGTACCTCGACAAGGACTGCTCGCTGGCGGAGATCAATCCCCTCGTGGTCACCCAGGACGGGCGGGTGATGGCGCTCGACGCCAAGCTCAACTTCGACGACAACGCGCTCTACCGCCACAAGGACGTGGTGGCCCTGCGCGACACGAACGAGGAGACTCCCCTCGACGTGGAGGCGTCGAAGTACAGCCTCAACTACATCAAGCTCGACGGCAACGTCGGCTGCATGGTGAACGGGGCCGGGCTCGCGATGGCCACCATGGACATCGTCAAGCTGGCCGGCGGCGAGCCCGCCAACTTCCTCGACGTGGGCGGCGGGGCGTCGCCCGAGCAGATCGAGAACGCCTTTCGCATCCTCTCGTCCGACCCGAGTGTGAAGGCGGTCTTTATCAACGTCTTCGGCGGAATCTTGAGAGTCGACCGGCTCGCGGAGGGCATCATCTCCGCGGTGAAGAAGCTCGGCCTCAAGCTCCCGGTGGTGCTGCGCGCCGAGGGCACCAACGTCGAGCAGGGCAAGAAGATGCTCGCCGAGTCGGGCCTCGCCCTCGTGATGGCCGACGACATGGGCGAGGGGGCCAAGAAGGCGGTGGCGCTGGCGCGAGGCGCGAAGGCATGAGCGTCCTCGTCGATAAGAGGACGAAAGTCCTCGTGCAGGGCATCACCGGCAAGGAGGGTGCCTTCCACGCCGCGCGCTGCAAGGAGTACGGCACGCAGGTGGTGGGCGGAGTCACCCCGGGCAAGGGCGGCACCGCCCACGAGGGCTTCGCGGTGTGGAACACGGTGGAGGAGGCGACCAAGGCCACCGGCGCCGACTGCGCGCTGATCTTCGTCCCGCCGCCGGCCGCCGCCGACGCGATCATGGAGGCGGCGGACGCCGGCATGCCGCTGATCGTGTGCATCACCGAGGGCGTGCCGGTCGCCGACATGGTCCGGGTGAAGGCCTTCCTCGCCCGCACGAAGAGCCGGCTCATCGGCCCCAACTGCCCCGGCCTCATCACCCCCGGCCAGGCCAAGATCGGGATCATGCCGGGCCACATCCACAAGGTCGGCCACGTGGGCGTGGTCTCGCGCAGCGGCACACTCACCTACGAGGTCGTCCATCAGCTCACACAGCGCGGGCTCGGCCAGTCGACCTGCGTGGGGATCGGCGGCGACCCGGTCAACGGCACCAACTTCATCGACGTGCTCGAGCTCTTCCAGGCCGATCCCGACACCACCTCGATCATGATGATCGGCGAGATCGGCGGCACCGCCGAAGAAGAGGCCGCCGCCTTCATCAAGGCCCACGTCACCAAGCCGGTGGTCGGCTTCATCTGCGGCCAGACCGCGCCGCCCGGCCGCCGCATGGGCCACGCCGGCGCGATCATCGCGGGCGGCAAGGGGACGGCGGCCGAGAAGATGGCTGCGATGGAAGCCGCCGGCATCACCACCGTCAAGAGCCCCGCCGACATGGGCGCCACCGTCGCCCGCGTGGTGGGCAAGAAAGGGTAGGGACCCGTCCGCGATGGCCGTCCAGCGCACCCTCACCATCATCAAGCCGGACGCCGTCGCCAAGGGCGTCGCGGGCCAGATCATCGCCCGCTTCGAGAAGGCCGGGCTCAAGCTCCTCGCGGCCAAGCTCATCCACCTGAGCGCGACCCAGGCCGGCGGCTTCTACATCGTCCACAAGGAGCGGCCGTTCTACGCGAGCCTCTGTGCCTTCATGACCCAGGGGCCATGCATGCCGATCGTGCTGGAAGGGGAGAACGCGATCGGGCGCCTGCGCGAGCTGATGGGCGCCACCGATCCGGCCAAGGCCGACGCGGGAACGATCCGCAAGGACTTCGCGTCGTCGATCGAGGCCAACGCGGTCCACGGCTCCGACTCGCCCGAGTCGGCCGCTTTCGAGATCCCCTTCTTCTTCGGCGCGCTCGAGATCTTCTCCAGGTAGGGAGTGCACTTCCCGGCGTCGCTCGGGCGGAGGCAGCGCCTGCTCGCCGGGGTGCTCGGCATCGGGGTCGGCTTCGGCGGGCCCTTCCTCGGCTCGGTGGGCCTGGTGGCCGCCACCGGCGATCCGACCGCGCTGATCCTGCCCCTGCCGTTCCTCGGCGCGCTCTGGGCCATCCAGGGGCTCGCCCCCAGCGGCTACACCCTGGAAGAGGGCGGGGTGCGGCTCGAGCGGCGCTGGCTGCGGCGCCTGATCCCGTACGACCGGATCACCGGCTGCGATCGCCGCCGCCGGCCGATCGGCGGGCTGCTCGCCGCCGGGCTCAACAGCCTCTTCGGCTCACACGGGCCGCGCTGGAACCCGCGCAGCGGCTGGCACTACCTGGCCATCACCAACACCGACGACCTCGTGTTCCTGGAGACACCCGGCGGCTTCGTGGTGCTCTCCCCTAGCCGCCCCGACGAGTTCGTGGCCGCGCTGAGCGCGCGCCTGCCCACCGGATCCACGTCGTGGCCGACCCGATCGTCGTGACCGAGCCGATCGTCGTGACCGCGGAGGTGCGGGTGCCCGCCGGCGCGCTCACCGTCCACGCGGCGCGGGCCTCGGGGCCGGGCGGCCAGAACGTGAACAAGGTCGCGACCAAGATCGACCTGCGCGTGGACCTGGAGGCGATCGAAGGGCTGTCCGACGCCGCGCGGGCCCGCCTGCGCGCCCTGGCCCGGCCGCGCGCGGACGCGGAGGGGCGCCTGGTCGTGACGAGCCAGGCCACCCGCAACCAGGCCCGAAACCTGGAGGACGCCCGCGCCCGCGTGGCCGACCTGATCCGCGCCGCGCTCGTCGCGCCGCGCCCGCGGGTCGCCACGCGGCCGTCCGCGGGGGCCCGGCGGCGACGGCTGGCCGGCAAGAAGCAGCGCGCCGCGGTGAAGCAGTGGCGGAGCCGCCCGAGCGAGAGCGAGTGATCCGGTCCCCGCGCCGTGCGCGGGGCTAGCTGTGGATGGCGCCGGCCAGCAGCAGGCTCACCAGCAGCATCGCCAGTACCAGCGTGGCGATGGTCGCGTAGCGGAAATCCCGCGCGGACAGGAAGGCGGGAATCGCGAGGGTGACCGCCGCGCCCGGGGTGATCATGAGCAGGACCAGCCCGAGCGCGCTCACCGCGAGCGGATCGATGGGACGCTGGCGCAGCCCGCGGACGATCTGACGCATGGAGGTGAAGACGCCGGGCGGCGCCTCGCCGGGGGGCCGGCTCAGCTGCAGCACGTGGTGGTGGAACCCGCCGTGCGCGGCGTAGAGGCCGAGGCCGACCGCGATCAGGCCGAGCCCGACGAGACCGCCCACGAGCAGGACCCGCGCGACCAGGTGCTCGACCGCGAACACCGGACGGAGCGCGCTCACAGGAGGTGGATCCCGAGCCCGCGCAGGATCATCGAGAGGGCGAGGTACACCACGATAGGCAGGAAGAGCTTGCGCACGGTGGTGTTGCGCATCCGCGCCATCACGGTGGTGCCCAGGTAGGCGCCGGCCAGCACGCCGATGGCGACCGGGGCCACGATCAGCACGTGGATGTCGCCCCGGCTGAAGTAGATGCCGGCGCTGGCCGCCGCGGTCAGCCCGATCATGAAGTTGCTGGTCGCGGTGGAGACCTTCATGGGCAGGCGCATCAGGTAGTCCATCGCCAGCACCTTGAACGCCCCGCTGCCGATGCCGAGCATGCCGGAGAGCACGCCCGCGCCGTACATCGCCACGAACCCGCCCGCCACGTTGCGCGCCCGGTAGGTGATCTCGCGCTCGAGGCGGAGGTCGTGATAGGTGCCCTCGAGCCCGAACCGGATCGCGAGCCCGTCGGTCGACACGTCCTTGGGCAGCTCGTCGCCCAGCTGCCGGATGGTGGTGAACGCGGAGTAGGAGAGCGCGAGCCCCAGGATTAGCTCGAGCCAGCGGGTGGGCACCACGCCGGCCAGGAACGCCCCGGTGAGCGCGCCGGTGATGGTGGCCACCACCAGGAAGAGGCCGACGCGGAGGTTGCTCAGGCCGGTGCGCAGGTAGGACGCGGCGGCTCCGCTCGACGTCGCGATGACCGAGATGATGCTGGCCCCCATCGCGTAGTGCAGGTCGACGCCGTAGAAGATGGTGAGGATCGGGACCAGCAGGATGCCGCCGCCCAGCCCGAGGATCGCACCCACCACGCCCGCGCCGAGCGAGGTGAACAGCACCGCCACCGAGAAGACGGTGAGGCTCATGACCGGGCCGGCTCGCGCCTGAACACCCGAAGAAGATAGACCAGCGACGGGAAGAGCACGAGCCCCCCGATCACGGGGCCCCAGAGGAGCAACACCAGCCTGATGCGGGGCGCGGGGCGAGGAGGTCGGGCATGGCTCCCGCCTATGGTAGCCCGCGTCGGCGCGCGTCGCATTCGCGGGTTCTTGCGATCATCGCGACGCTTGACACCCCGCCAACGAGCACGCCACTCTCAGTCCACACGATGGGGGCGGGCGACCATGGGGGTCATCCTGAGCCTGGTGGCTCGAAGACGGAGGGGCGCGATGTTGACTGCACGTGGCCTGATGGGCGTCCTGCTGGTCGTTCTCGTCACGGCGTGCGCGAGCCCGCATCGCCCGACGTCCGCGGTCGACGTGCCGGAGAAGCTCAAGCCCGGCGCGGGCGAGTCGCTCGCGATGATCGTGGCGGCACGGGGGGTGCAGATCTACGAATGCCGAGCCAAGAAGGATCAAGCCGGGGCTTACGAATGGGCGTTCGTGGCTCCCGAAGCCGATCTCTTCGACGGGCGGGGAAGGAAGGTCGGCCGCCACTATGCGGGGCCGCACTGGGAGTCGGTCGATGGGAGCAGGATCCTGGGAGCGGTGAAGGAACGGGTCGACGCTCCGGTGGCCGGCGCGATCCCCTGGTTGCTGCTCACCGCGAAGTCGGTCGGGCCGGACGGCGCGTTCAGTCGGGTCAAGAGCATCCAGCGCGTGAACACCGCGGGCGGCGCGGCGCCCACCACCGATTGTTCTCAGGCGACGGCCGGAACGCCCGCCCGGATCAACTACACGGCGGACTACTATTTCTTCAACTGATATCGGACCACCATGGAGGCCCTGGCATGTGCCGAAGCATCAAGACCCTGCACAATTTCAAGCCGCCGGCCACGGACGAAGAGATCCGGGCATCTTCACTGCAGTTCGTCAGGAAATTGAGCGGCTTCTCGAGACCGTCGAAGGCGAACGAGGTCGCCTTCGCCCGGGCGGTCGACGAGGTCGCGCAGGCCGCGCGCGCCCTTCTCGATGCTCTCGTGACGAACGCTCCGCCTCGCGATCGTGAGGCTGAAGCGTCGAAGGCCCGCGCGAGGGGAGTGGACCGGTTTCGTGCCCGGGATTCTCGACAGGCCTCGTGACGATCGGCAGGGCACGACGATACCTGGAGACCGGGTTGAGCGTCCTATGGCTCGCGTGGGGAGTTGCCGGGTGCGCGACGGCGGTCGACCCGGTCGGCGTCAAGCTCGCCGACTTCAAGAGTGACGGGTGCAGTCTGTTCCCCGATGGAACCTACTACAGCTGTTGCTACCTCCACGACGTGGCGTACTGGTCGGGCGGGACGGCCGACGAGCGGGAGCGTGCGGACAAGTCGCTTCGCGCCTGTGTCCTGGACATCACCCGGAACGCGGCCCTGGCCGAGGCGATGTACCAGGGGGTGCGCGTCGGAGGTGGCCCGGAGCTCCCGACCTCGTATCGGTGGGGGTATGGCTGGCCTTTCCCTTATCGCAAGGACTATGCGCCGCTCAGCGCCGAGGAGCGGACGCAGCTGGCCGAGAAGACGCGGACGCTCTGCGACTCGATGCGCGTGAATCCCGCCACCGGAGGGGTCGTGGTCGATGTCGGCCGGGAGATCAGCCTCGCACAAGCGAGGCAGGTCTGCCCGGGTCTGTGAGGGCAGGGTGATCCGGGAGCTGCGGGACGCCGACGCCGAGTCGTATGTCGCGCTGCGGCGGCAAGGGCTTCTGGAGGCGCCGCTCGCCTTTGGCGCATCTCCCGAGGACGACATGGCCGCCTCTGCGGAGGCGGTACGCGATCGGCTTCGGCAGGGGCGGGAATGGGTGATCCTCGGCGCGTTTCAAGACGGGCTGATCGGCGCGGTGGGCCTCATGCGCGATCGGCACGTGAAAGCCTCCCACAAGGCGCACGTCTGGGGCATGTACGTGGCCCCAGGCCAGCGCGGCCGGGGTGTTGGAGCCGCTCTGCTTCGGGCCGCGCTCCAGCACGCGCGAGCATTGACGGGAGTGTCGTGGGTGCATCTCGCCGTCACCTCCGCTGCCCCTCAGGCCCAGAGGCTCTACGAGCGGGCGGGCTTCGAGGTGTGGGGAACGGAGCCGGAAGCCTTGAGGCACGAGGGCCGGGTGGTCGTGGAGTACCACATGGCCCTCTCTCTCGGTGAGGAGGTGATCTTTCGGGCGCTACGCGAGCGAGATGTCGAGGAGATCTTCGACGTGAGAGGGGCCACTCGTGAAAACGCGATCTCGCGAGAGCGGCTGGCCGCGATGGGCATCACGCCCGCCTCGGTGGCGGAGCACCTGGCGGCCGGGGCGACCCGGGGCTGGGTGTGCGCGTCGGAGTCGCGGATCGTGGGCTTCTGCATCGGCGAGTCGGCCACCGGCGAGGTGCTCGTGCTGGCGGTGCTGCCCGCGTTCGAGGGGCGCGGGATCGGCAAGACGCTCCTGTCCCTGGCGGTCGACTGGCTGCGGTCGTTCGAGCCCACGCGGATCTGGCTGGGCGCCTCCTCGGATCCGGGAACGCGCTCTTACGGCTTCTACCGTGCGCTGGGCTGGCGACCGGTCGGCGAGAAGGACACGCATGGGGACGAGATACTCGTGCTGCCGAGCCCTGGCGACTAGGGGCGGCCCGAGGAGGACAGGCGAATGAGTGCGACCGCGCCGCTGACCATCGAGATCGAGACGAAGAGCCCGAAGGAAGTCATCGACATCACCGAACAGGTCGGCGTCATGCTCGACGGGGCGCCGGGCGGGACCTGCCACCTCTACCTGAAGCACACGACCGCGGCCCTGACGGTCATGACCTGGGAGGCCGGCGTCCCCGAAGACATCATGGACATCCTCCAGTCGCTGACGCCGAAGCTCGCCTACCGGCACGACTCGGCGGCCCACGTGGCGGCGCACTTCCTCAGCGCCTTGGTCGGCCCGAGCGTGCACGTCCCGGTGCGGGACGGCAAGCCGGCGCTCGGCGAGTTTCAGCGGATCGTCCTGCT
>DASZJM010000398.1:0-18143 GCA_035948165.1 Candidatus Methylomirabilota bacterium | reverse complement strand
GCCGCTCACCGCCAGGACCACCACCGCGATCAGGTCGCGCCGGGCCAGCTGCGGCAATGGCCCCTCGAGCAGCCGCGAGACCAGCACGAGCAGCGGCGCCGCGATGAGGGCGCGCATGGCCGACATGGTGAGGGGCCCGAGCTCGTGCAGGCCGATCTTGGCGAGCGGATAGTTGCCGGCCCAGAGCAGGGCGACGCCGAGCAGGAGGGCGTAGGCGTGTCGGTGGGTCACGGCGTCGGTGGCGGGGGCGAGTGGACTCGGAGATGGAACGGCCCTGCCGGGATGGGGCCGACAGGGCCGAGCGCCACGAGTGGCGCGTTACTTCTTCTTTTTCTTCTTCGCGGCCTTCTTCTTCGCCATGCGATGTCACCCCCCTCCCGATCCCCGCGCGTCACGCGGTCGATCTGTCCGGACAATAGGGGAGGGCAAAAAACGTGTCAAGGATAAAATACCGGATAGAGGGTCTCCGCGACACGATCACCCCCACATCTTGGGGGCCCACATCTTGGGTGAGTAGTGCCGGCTAGGTCTTCTCGTGGGCGGAGGACGGCTTGCGGTGCTCGCGCCGCTTCACGTACTCCTGGTTCAGCGCCACGCCCTTCTTGCAGAGCGGGCAGGTCTCGGGCGCGTAGGTCGGGAAGTCGCGGCTCACCAGGCTGAAGATCTCCTTGCCGCCGATCTCCGACTTCTTGGTGCGGCGCCAGAGCGCGCCGATGCCGATCACCTGGCCGCCGAGATCCTCCACGAGCTGGGAGAGCAGGCGCACGGTGGTGCCGGAGCTCACGAGGTCCTCGACGATGAGCACCTTGGTGCCCGCGCGGATGAAGCGCTGGAACTCCACCGGCAGGGTGACCCGCCGCTTGCCCGCGCTGACGCCCTTGGTGCCGTAGGCCAGCGTGGGCCGCGAGGGATGCGCGCGGGCCACGCAGTGGGAGAGGATCAGCGCGCCGGGACCGGTCGAGAGGACCACGTCGATGGGCCACTGGGCGAAGTGCTTGGCGATGACCGCCCCGAGCCCCTCGGTGAACGAGGCCTCGGTGGTGACGAGGGTCTTCTCGATGTACTCGCTGGTGTGGTGGCCCGACGGGAGGAGGACGTGGTCGTTGGCGTGATACGCGCCGGTGCGCTTGAGGATCTCGAGATGGATCTTCTCGCGAACCTCCGCGTCCATCTGGCTGTCGGTTTGTCGCGGCGGCGGGGCCATCAGTCGAGTCAAGGATGCGGGCCGATACGACGCGTTGTCAACTCGAAAGTGGCCGCCCGCGTGCGGCCGTCGCGGCGTGCTAGACTGCCGCGCATGAGGCTGCTGGCTCTCGAGACCGCCACGCTCGCGGGAGGCGCCGCGCTGCTCGACGACGGGCGCCTGATCGGGGAGAGCCGCCTCAACATCGCGCTCACCCACTCGGAGCGGCTGATGGCGGTGGTGGACCGGCTGCTGCAGGATTGCGGTTGGGAGGTCTCGAGCCTGCGCGCGCTCGCCGTCTCGATCGGACCCGGCTCCTTCACCGGCCTGCGGGTGGGCGCGGCCACCGCGAAGGGCCTGGCCCTGGCCCTCGACCTGCCGGTCGCGCCGGTGCCGACGCTCGACGCGCTCGCGGCCACCCTGCCGTTCGCGGACGCGGCGGTGTGCCCGCTGCTGGACGCGCGCAAGGGCGAGGTCTACTGCTCGCTCTACCGGTGGAACGGGACCGCGATGGCCCGGGAGTGGGACTACCTCGCGCTGTCGCCCGCCGCCGCGTCGGCCCGCCTCGACGCACCGGTCATCGTGCTGGGCGACGGCGTCGCGGCCTGCCGTCCCTACCTGGCCCGCCTCGGCGCGGGCCTGCGCGAGGTGCCCCCGGTCCAGTCGCTGCCCTCCCCCGCGATGGTGGGCGCGCTCGGGCACGCGATCTTGCGTGCGGGCGGAGGCATCCCGGCCGAGCAGCTCGCCCCCCTCTACCTGCGGCCCTCGGAGGCCGAGCTCAAGGCCCGCCATGCGTGAGCCCGGCGCGCGCGAGCCGGCGGGGCGCGACGACGACGCGCTGGCGATCGAGCCGATGACGCTCGAGGACCTGGACGACGTGCTCGTCATCGAGCGCGCGTCGTTCCAGACCCCGTGGTCGCGCGGCGCGTTCCGCTACGAGCTGACCCAGAACCGGGTGGCCCGCTGCCTGGTGGCGCGCCGGGGCGGCCGGCTGCTCGGCTACCTCTGCCTGTGGGAGATCGGCCACGAGATCCACGTGACGAACCTGGCCGCGCACCCGGAGCTGCGGCGCCGCGGGGTGGCCCGCGCGCTCCTGGGCGCGGTGCTGGACGACGCGCGCGGCCGCGCGGTCAGCCTCGCCTTCCTCGAGGTGCGGCCGACCAACGTGGAGGCGCTCGGGCTCTACGAGAGCTTCGGGTTCCGGGTGATCGGCCGCCGCAAGGGGTACTACTTCGACACCGGCGAGGACGCCCTGGTGATGGAGGCGCGCCTGAGCGCGGAGCCGTCCGAGTCGGCCGCCTCGCCGCGGCCGCGCGCCTGAGCCTCGCCCCGCCGGTGACCGACCTCGTCCGCCGGATGCTGGACGGCGACCGCCTGGCGCTCGCGCGCCTCATCACCCGGGTGGAGAACCGCGCGCCCGACGTGCCCGAGATCATGCGCGCGATCCACGAGCGCACCGGCCGGGCCTTCGTCCTCGGCATCACCGGGCCGCCCGGCGCGGGCAAGTCGACGCTGGTCGACCGGATCACCGGCCGCCTGCGCGGCGAGAAGCTCCCGGTGGGGGTGATCGCGGTCGACCCGTCGAGCCCGTTCACGGGCGGCGCGGTGCTGGGCGATCGCATCCGCATGCAGACCCACACCCTCGACCCCGACGTGTTCATCCGCAGCATGGCCACGCGCGGGAGCCTGGGCGGCCTCGCGCGCGCCACCGGCGACGTGATCAAGCTGATGGACGCCTTCGGCTTCCCGTGGATCATCATCGAGACGGTGGGGGTCGGGCAGACCGAGCTCGACATCATCCGGCAGGTGGACACCACGGTGGTGGCGCTGGTCCCCGAGTCGGGCGACTCCATCCAGGCCATGAAGGCGGGCCTCATGGAGGTGGCGGACATCTTCGTGGTCAACAAGGCCGATCGCGACGGGGCGCACGCCCTGATGGCCGAGCTGCGCTTCAGCGTGCACCTGCACTACACGAGCGGCGGCGCCCCCAAGGACGTCGACTGGGAGGTGCCGGTGCTGGCCGCGCAGGCCGCCAACGACGTGGGCATGGACGAGCTGCTGGGGCAGGTGAAGCGCCACCGCGCGACGCTCGAGCAGGCGGGCGCGCTCGAGACGCGGCGACAGGCCCGGCGCCGCGCCGAGCTGGAGGCGCTGCTGGTGGAGGAATTCACCGCCCAGGTCACCGCGCGGGTGCAGACCGACGCCGCGCTCGGCGCCACCATCGACGCGGTGACCGCGGGCCGCCTCGATCCCTACTCCGCGGTGGCCGAGATCCTCGCGAAGACCCTGCGGCGGCCTTGACACTCCCGAGGCTGCGCCCCACACTATCGAACCCATGAGGCGCCGCTGATGCTGCCCTCGCACCACTGGTACGGCCCCATTCCGGGCTGGCTCTTCTTCTACGCGCTCCTCGTGGTCGCGGGCGTCCTCTTCGGGCGCCGCGCCCTCTACCTGCTGCGCCTGCTCATGAAGGGCAAGCCGATGGCGCGCTGGGACCGGATCCCGGCGCGGGTGGGACGGGTGGTCGTCTACGTGTTCGGCCAGGCCCGGCTCCTCGCCAACGACTTCTGGCCGGGCCTGATGCACGCCACCATCTTCTGGGGCTTCGTGGTCCTCACCCTCGGCACCGTCGAGTTCTTCGGCAAGGGCGTGACCGAGTCGTTCTCCCTGCCGCTCCTCTCCGACACCGCGCCCTACCTGATCATCGAGGACGTGTTCAGCGTGCTGGTGATCCTCGCGGTGGGCTACGCGATGTTCCGGCGCCTCGTCACCCGGCCGCGGCGCCTGAACCTCTCGACCGAAGCCAACGTGATCCTGCTCCTGATCCTGGGCCTCATGGTCACCGACCTGGTGGCCGACGCGGGGCGCATCGTGCTCGCGCCCGCCCCGTCCGACCACTGGCAGTTCGCGGGCCGGGCCATCGCGGGCGCGCTCGCCGCGCTGCCGACCGCCGCGGTCACCGTGATCTTCCACGCCGCGTGGTGGCTGCACGCGGCGACCCTGCTCGGGTTCCTGGTCCTGCTGCCCTACTCCAAGCACCTGCACATCCTGGTCTCGCCGCTCAACGTCTTCTTCTCTCCGCTCGAGCCGAAGGGGCAGTACCGCACCGTGGACCTGGAGAACTCGGAGACCTTCGGGGTCGGCGCGATCACCGAGCTCGCCTGGAAGGATCTCTTCGACACCTACAACTGCACCGAGTGCGGCCGCTGCACCTCGCGCTGCCCGGCCAACATGAGCGGCAAGGAGCTGGACCCGAAGTGGCTCATCCTGCACCTGCGGGAGCGGCTGCTGGAGGAGGCGCCGGCCCTGCTCGGCCAGACGGGGGCGACCGCGCCCGAGAAGCCCCTGGTCGGCGAGGTCATCCACGACAACGTGCTGTGGGCCTGCACCACCTGCCGCTGGTGCGTGGACGCGTGCCCGGTCTTCATCGAGCACGTGCCGAAGATCGTCGACATGCGCCGCTGGCTGGTGCTCACCGAGTCGCGCTTCCCGGCCGAGCTGCAGCCCGCGTTCCGCAACCTCGAGACCAACGGCAACCCGTGGCAGATGTCGTGGGAAACCCGCGCCGACTGGGCCAAGGACCTGGGGGTGCGGCACATGGCCGACGTCAACGAGGCGGAGTACCTCTACTGGGTCGGCTGCTACGGCTCCTTCGACGAGCGCAACAAGAAGGTGGCCCGCGCCCTGGTGCGGGTGCTGCAGGCCGCCGGGGTGGACTTCGCGATCCTCGGCAACGAGGAGAAGTGCACCGGCGAGCCGGCGCGGCGCCTCGGCCACGAGTACCTCTACCAGACCCTCGCCCAGGGCAACATCGAGACGCTCAAGCGGTACAAGTTCCAGACCATCGTGACCGCGTGCCCGCACTGCTTCAACACCATTCGTAACGAGTACCCGCAGTTCGACGGCCACTTTCGTGTGGTGCATCACACTCAGCTGATGGACGAGCTGCTGCAGGCGGGGCGGCTCCAGCCCGCGCAGCGCGACAACGAGCGGATCACCTACCACGATGCGTGCAACCTCGGCCGCTACAACGATATCTACGACGAGCCGCGCCGGGTGCTGGCCGGGGTCACGCGCGGCAGCCTGGTGGAGATGAAGATGAACCGCTCCAAGGGCTTCTGCTGCGGCGGGGGCGGCGGGCGCGCGTGGGTGGAGGAGCACGAGGGCCGGCGGGTGAACCAGCTGCGGGTGGAGCAGGCCATGGAGGTGAAGCCCGACATCCTGGCCTCGGCGTGCCCGTTCTGCCTGACCATGTTCGAGGACGGAGTGAAGGCGAAGGAGGTCGGCGACACGATCAAGACCCGCGACATCGCCGAGCTCCTCGCCGACCGCCTGGAGTAGCCGGGCGCGCCATGAAGGAGCTGCTGCTCGCCCTCCCGCGCCTGGCCCGCATGCTGGTCTCGCTGGCGGGCGATCGCGACGTGCCGACCGCGGTGAAGGTGGTGCTGGCCGCGGTCGCGGTCTACCTCGTGAGCCCCATCGACCTGATCCCCGACTTCATCCCGTGGGTGGGCTATCTCGACGATCTGGTGCTCGCCGCGGTGGTGGTGGACGGGGTCGTCAACTTCGTGGAGCGGCCGCTCCTGCTGCGCTACTGGCCGGGGTCGCCGGAGTCGCTCGACCGCATCGGGGCGGTGGCGCGCCGGCTGGCCCGCTGGGTTCCGAACCGGGTGAAGAGCCGCATCTTCGGCGGGCGCCGCGCCGCCTGAGGAGCTCCGATGCTGAGCGATCCGTACCAGGACGTGATCCGCCGGCGCCTGGCCGTCCCCCCGCACGAGGGGCCCGACCGGACCACCACCCTGGAGGAGGCCGTCCGCCGCCATGTCCCCGCGGGGGCCACCATCTACCTCGGCGCGGCCCACGGCCGCCCGAATCCCGCGGTGCGCGAGCTGGTCCGCCAGTGGTGGGGCAAGCACCCGGGCTTCACGCTCGCCACCGTGGGCCTGGGCTCGCCCTGGACCGCGCTGATCCACGGCGGGCTCGTGCGCCGGGTCGTCACCACCTTCATGGGCGAGGGCTACCCGTTCCCGACGCCGCAGGCCCTCATCTCGCGCGCGGTCCTGGAGGGCCGCCTCGAGGTCTCGAACTGGTCGATGCTGTCCTTCCCGCTGCGCCTCCTGGCCGGCGCGATGGGGGTGCCGTTCCTGCCCACCCGCTCGCTGCTGGGCTCGACGATGGAGGAGGACAACGCGCGGGCCGGCGACCTCATCGCGGCCGACGACCCGTTCGGCGCCGAGGGCCGCGTGGCCTACGTGCGCGCGCTGGTGCCCGACGTGGCCCTGCTCCACGCGTGGGCCGCCGACCGGGCCGGCAACGTGATCATCGGCTCGCCGATGAACGAGAACATGTACGGGGCGATGGCGGCCCGCGGCGGCGCGGTGGTCACGGTAGAGAAGATCGTCTCCACCGACTTCATCCGGCGCCACGCCGATCTCGTGCGGCTGCCGTCGCAGTACGTGCGCGCGGTGGTGGAGACCCCGCACGGCAACCATCCGACCGGCATGTACGGCATGAACGTGCCGGAGCTGGAGGGCTACGCGGAGGACATCGAGTGGATCCTCGAGTGCCGCCGCGCCTTCCGCAAGCCGGAGACCGCGGACGCGTGGATCCGCGAGTGGATGCTCGACCTGCCCGACCACGCGGCCTACCTCTCCAAGCTCGGCTACGGCCGCATCATGGAGACGAAGGGGCGCGCCCACACCGACGCGTGGGTCTCGGAGCTGGACGCCCTCGCGCCCAAGCTCTCCGCCGCGGAGGCCGCGACCCCGAGCGAGTGGATGGTGGTGGCGGCTGCCCGCATGCTCGCCGAGAAGGTGCGCGCGCACGGCTACGAGACCTTCCTGGCCGGGGTGGGGAACTCGAACCTGGCCGCGTGGCTGGCCGCCTACGAGCTGAAGCGATCGGGGGCGGACGTCGAGCTGATGGCGGAGACCGGCATGGTCGGCTACCTCCCGCGCCCGGCCGAGCCCTTCGTGTTCTCGTTCCGCAATTTCCCGTCGTGCAAGATGCTGACCGACATCCTGCACGTGATGGGTATCTTCATGGGCGGCCGCCACAACCGGTGTATGGGCTCGCTCGCGGCGGGCCAGATCGACAAGCACGGCAACATCAACTCCACCATCATCCCGGGCGTCACCTACATCACCGGCTCGGGCGGCGCCAACGACATCACCTCCTCGTCGCGGGAGGTGGTGGTGTGCCTGCAGCAATCGCCGCGCCGCTTCGTGGACAAGGTGCCCTACATCACCGCGCCGGGGCGGACGGTGCGCACGGTGGTCTCGGACCTGGGGGTGTACGGCAAGACCACCGAGCACGGCGACCTCGTGCTGACCGGCCTGTTCGGCGGAGGCCCGGAGGTCCCCGCGGTGCAGGCGGCCCGCGCGGCCTGCGGCTGGGATCTGCAGGTGGCCCCCACGCTGCGCCGCTTCGAGCCGCCAACCGCGGAGGAGCTGGCCCTCGTCCGCCTCTTCGACCCCCGCCGCTACTTCCTGGGCGACTGACCCGCGCTCCCGATCGGGAGAGGGCCGGGTGAGGAGAGGTCCGCACGGCGTGCTCGCGATCGTCACGCTCGCCCTCGCCGCGGCGGCGGCCGCGGCCTCCCCGGACCTGTCCCCCGATCAGCAGCGCCGCGTCGCCGACGGCGAGGTGGTGGTGCTCGACGTGCTGCCGCCCGGCGCCAGCGCGTCGGCCGGCGGCGGCACCGCGGTGGGCCGCGTGCGGGCCGCCCCGGAGCGGGTGTGGCCGGTGCTGGTGGACTACCGCGGCCATCCCCGCTACTACCCGCGCGTGGTCAGCGCCGAGCTGGTGGAGGCCGACGCGTACCACGCGCTGGTGCGCTACGAGGTCGGCGTCGGTCCGTTCTCGTTCGGCTTCCACATGATGAAGTATCCGGATCCGGCGCGCCGCCGCATCGACTGGCACCTCGATACCGGCCACGCCAACAACTTCTTCCGGGAGAACACCGGCTACTGGCAGGTGGACCCCGCCGCGGGCGGCAGCCGCGTGACCTACGCGATCGCGGTGCGGACGATCCTGCCCGGCTTCGTCACCTTCGGGGCCGAGCGGCGCAGCCTCGTCGACACGATCGAGCGCCTGCGGAAGCTCGTCGAGGAGTGAGCCGCGCCCCCGCGGCGCGCCCGCCCGCGCCGGCGGCGGTCAGCGCGCCCGGAAGGCGATGCGAACGATCCGGCCCCCGTGATCGTCGGAGACATAGAGTGCTCCGTCCCGCCCGGTGACGACGTCGACCGGCCGGCCCCACACCCGGTCGTCGCGGCGCCAGCCCGTCGCGAAGTCCTGCACCTCGACCGGCCGCCCGTCCTGGAAGACGACCCGGACCAGCTTGTAGCCCGCGGCGGGCAGCTCCGGGCGGGAGCCGTGCAGGGCGACGAAGAGGCCGTCGCGGTAGGGCGGGGGAAAGACGCTCCCGGCATAGAAGGCGAGCCCGAGCGGGGCCGAGTGCGCCGGCACCTCGAAGGTGGGACGCGTGAGGCCGCGGCAGTCGCGCCGGTCCGGCAGCTCCGGATCGGGCACGAACGCGCCGCGCTCCGCGTAGCAGTCGGGCCAGCCGTAGGCGCCGCCGCGGTGGATCTCGGTCAGGTAGTCGGAAGGGGCGCCGCCGCGCCGCCAGTCGCGCTCGTTGACCGCGGTCCAGAGGACGCCGGTGCGCGGATGGAACGCGAGGCCCACCGGGTTGCGCAGGCCGGTGGCGAAGAGGCGCTCGCCCGAGCCGTCGGGCTCGTAGCGCACGATCGCGGCCCGGCGGTGATCCGCCTCCCGGCAGATGTCGCACGACGAGCCGACGCTGAGGTAGAGCGCGCCGTCCGGTCCGAACGCGATCCCGCGGGTCCAGTGGTGTGCGGCTCCTGGCAGGTCGGGCACCACCACCGTCCGGTCGCTCGCGGCGAGCGCCTTCGCGTCGTAGCGGAAGCGCACGACGCGGCCGGTCTCCGCCACGTAGAGGTCCCCGTGTCGGAAGGCGAGGCCGTGGGGCAGGTGGAGCCCCTGGAGGACGGTCACCGGCTCCACCGGTCGTCCGTTGCCTCGCTCGGGAAGCGCGACGACCTTCCCCTGGCCGGAAAGCGAGACGAGCAGGGTGCCGGCGGGATCGACGGCCAGCGCGCGGGGCTGGGCGAGCCCGGCCGCGAACACCTGCGCGGAGAAGCCGGGCGGCAGCGTGAGGGGGGGCGGAGACGGGTCCGCCCCGCCGCGCTCCGGGAACAGCCCCCCGAGTACCGCGGCGACCAGCGCGGCGGCCAGCGCTCCGCCGGCCAGTGCGGCCGAGCCCCGAGGTCTCCTCACGTGCTCATCCCGCCGCGGTCATGCTAGGGGCGGGCCCACGCGGCTGTCAATGGCGCGGCGCGCTGATCATGTGCTATTGACAGTGCTGCAACGGCTCTCGTATAAAGGCGAATTGTCTGGTCTTCGCCCCGGCACGAGCGAAGATTCATGGCGCTGACGCCACTTTCGGAGGAAGGAGTGAGACCATGCGGACGATGACGTCTCGACTCACAACCCTCACCGCGGTGTTCCTGATCGCCTCCGCCCTGTTGACCTGCGTCGCTCACGCCCAGTCGATGGGCGCCTCTCGACTCACCTCGGACGACCCGAACAACTGGCCGATGTACCACCGCTCGTACGACTCCTACCGCTACAGCCCGCTCGCGCAGATCAACCGGACGAACGTGAAGGACCTGCAGGTGGCGTGGGTGCACCAGTCGGGCGTGGTCCTCCAGGGTCTGGAAGCCACTCCGCTCGTGATCGACGGCGTCATGTACTACATCGCCTCCAACAACCGCGTCTTCGCGCTGGACGGGGCGACCGGAAAGGAGATCTGGCACTACTACACCAAGCTCGATCCGGTGGTCACCACCCTCTTCTTCCAGCCGTACAACCGCGGCCTCGGCGCCGGGCACGGCAACGTCTACTTCGGGACGCTCGACGGTCGCGTCATCGCGCTCGACATGAAGACGGGCAAGGAGAAGTGGGTCACCACCCTCCTCGACACCAAGAAGTGCAGCTGCAACTTCACCGGCGCGCCCCTGGTGGTCAAGGACAAGGTGATCCTCGGCCAGACCTCCGGCGAGCTGCCGATCCAGGGCAAGATCTTCGCGGTGAAGGCGGCGGATGGGGCGAAAGCGTGGGAGTTCAACACCATCAAGAACGACCCCAAGAGCTTCGGGGGCGAGTCGGGGAAGTTCGGCGGCGGCGGCGGGTGGATGACCGGCTCGTACGATCCGGCGCTCAACCTCGTGTACTGGGGCACCGCGAACCCCGCGCCCGACTATGACTGGGGCGGCGCGCGGCCGGGTGACAACCTCTACACCTCGTCGGTGCTCGCCCTCGATCCCGACAGCGGCCAGCTCAAGTGGTATTACCAGGAGATCCCGCACGACGACTGGGACTACGATTCCGGCCTCGGCGAGAGCCTGGTGATCGACCGCGACGGCAAGAAGCTGCTCGTGCACCAGAACAAGAGCGGCTTCGTCTTCGTGATGGACCGCACCAACGGCAAGCTGCAGAACGTGTGGCCGATGACCCACACCTACAACTTCGTGAAGAGCATCGACCCCAAGACCGGCGAGCTGATCGGCCGGAACCCTCCGCGCGAGGTGGGCAAGCCCACCTTCATCTGCCCGTGGATCGCGGGCGGCCGGAGCTGGAACTCGGGCTCGTACAACCCGAAGAGCAAGCTGTGGTTCAACACCGCGATGGAGGTGTGCGAGGAGGTCACCGTCGAGAAGCAGACCCCGGTCACCGAGCCGGCGGCCGGCCTGTTCTTCGGGGGTGACCAGGTCGCGAAGCACCCGCCGGGCGGCGAGGCCTACGGGCACCTCGACGCGCGCGATCCGGTGACCGGCGAGCGCAAGTGGACGGTCAACTTCAAGTACCCGCCGATCGGCAGCGTGCTTTCCACCGGCGGCGACCTCGTGTTCCACGGGGACCTCGAGGGGGTGGTGCACGCCTACGACGCGGACAGCGGCGCGGAGCTGTGGAACTTCCGCACCGGCTCCGGCCACCGCGGCGGCCCGATCAGCTACTCGGTGAACGGCAAGCAGTTCATCGCGGTGCCGAGCGGTCTCGGCTCGCTGGTCCTGGGCCTCTACCCCGCGCTCTGGCCCGAGGTCGAGCACTTCCCGGCCGGCAGCGCGATGTTCGTCTTCACGCTCAAGTAGGACCGGATGGGGCCGCGGCGGGGCCGGAGTCGTCCGGTCCCGCCGCGGTGTATCATTCGAAAGCGGCAACCCTATGCGATCGTCCAGGCTCCTGGTGGGTGTCACGGCCAGCGCGCTGCTCGGCGCGCTGGCGACCGGCTGGCTGGTGGATCACGCTCCCGGGTTCGCGCAGGGAGCCCCCGCCGGTGGTCCGCCCTTCGACCTCGCCGACCAGCAGGTCATCGGCGAGGGGGCCCAGCTCTTCCGGCAGACTTGCACCGGCTACTGCCACGGCAAGGACGGCGGGCCGTCGCGGGCGCCCAAGCTCCGGGCGTCGAAGCTCGACCGCACGTACATCTACACGCGCATCACCAAGGGATCGCCCAACGGGATGCCCGCGTTCGAAACCGTCATGTCCCGGGAGAACATCTGGAAGCTGACCGCGTACGTGCTCTCCCTGGCGAAAGCGGAGGACAAGTGACCATGGCTCGACATCGGCTCGCGGCTGCCGTCACCGGCGTGGCCCTGATCTCTGCCTGCCTCCTCCCGCCGACCGCCGACGCCGCGACGCTCGCCGCGGTCAAGGAGCGGGGCTGGATGAAGGTCTGCGCGCACCCGGAGGCGCTGCCGTTCTCGAGCCAGGACCGCAGCCAGCCCGGCTTCCAGCTCGAGATCGCGGAGGCGATCGCCAAGATCCTGGGGGTGAAGGTGATCCCCGAGTGGATCGTGTTCTCACGGCACGCCCGGCGCGCGGAGTGCGACGCGGTCATCGGGGCGGTGGTGCCGCTCACCGCGGACGAGAAGGTCACGCCGACCCGCGGCGCGCTCCTGACCAAGCCCTACGCGGGCAGCGGCTACGTGTTGCTGGTGCCGCGGTCCAACACCGCGGTGCACCGGGTCGAGGACGTGAAGACGGGGAAGATCGGGGTGGAGTACACGTCGTGGCCGCACTACCAGCTCGAGACCCACGGGATCGGGATCTCGGCCTATCGCGACCAGACCGAGATCATCGAGGCGGTGGCGAGCGGCGAGGTCGCGGCCGGCATGGTCACCGATCCGTACCTGGGCTGGTTCCTCAAGGAGCATCCCCAGGCCTCGGTGAAGGTCGCCGACGGGTACGTCCGCGACCGCGAGCTGCAGTGGAACGTCGCGGTGCGCCTGATCGGCGCCGACCGGCCCCTGCGCGACGCGGTCGACCAGGCGATGGATCGGCTGCTCGCCGAGCAGACCCTGCAGGGCATCCTCGCCAAGTACGGCCTGACCTACCTGCCCCCGTTCACGCGCTGAGCGACCGTTATCGAAGATAGAGCCGGAACCGGCCGAGGCTGACGCGCGGCGCGTCCGGCGCCTGCGCCGCGGTGATCAGCAGGCGCACGAATCGCCCGTCCGCCGAGGTGATCGTGAACGCCTGCTCCCCGGTCTGCCGGGCGAGGGTCACGGTGGTCAGCAGCTTCCATCCGCCCATCGTCGGAAAGGGATCCGCGGTGTAGACCCCCACGTCCCGCGCCCACTCGCCCTCGGGCGCGCCGCCATCCAGGCCGAAGACCAGCGTGTTGAAACGCGCCGCCACCGGGAGCCGCACGATGATCTCCTGGGGCAGGGAGCCGTCCGCCGAGGCCCAGCCGCTCGGCGTGGCGCCCTCCTCGATGATCGCCGCCGCCCGCCACGGCCCACCGCGCTCCGAGGTGTACTTGATCACCTGGGCGCCGTTGCGTGCGGCGGCCAGGTCCCGTTCCTCCGCGGGCGTCGGGAGCGAAGCCAGCCCGGCCGCGGCGATCGCCAGGGCGGCGCCGACGGCGGCGACCCGCGATCGCGCCCGCCGTCGCGGATGCTCAGACATCGAGGCGCCGCAGGTACTCATAGCTCCTCCGCGCGCTCGCCATCGGGTCGGCGGGCTCGTCGTGCTCGACGAAGACATGCCGGATGCCGGCCTGCTCCCGCCGGGCGAAGACCGCGGCCCACGGGATCCGCCCGGCGCCCACGTCCACCATGCGGTGCTCGGGAGGCCCGCTCGAGTCCTTGGCGTGGACCAGCGGGAAGCGGCCGGGCCAGCGCGCGAAGTAGGCGAGCGGATCCTGGCCGCCCCGGGTGATCCAGTAGAGATCCATCTCGAAGGCCACGTGGCGCGGATCACTGCGCTCGAGGAGGATGTCGTAGGGGAGCCGGCCATCGAGCCGCGCGAATTCGTACGCATGGTTGTGGTAGGCGAACCGGATCCCGGCCGCGGAGGCCTGCTCGCCGACCCGGTTGAACAGGTCCGCGGCCGCGCGATAGCCGTCGAGGGTCCGCTGCGGCTCCGGCAGCCAGGCCACCACCACGTGGCGGTGCCCCATCACGCGGGCGCCGTCGAGCACCCGCGGCAGGTCGTCCCGCACCGCCTCGATCGGCACGTGGGCCGAGGGCGCCCCGAGCCCGGCGCGGTCGAGCGCGGCCCGGACGACCTCGGGGCTCCGGCCGTGGTACCCGGCGAACTCGACCTCCCGGTACCCGATGGCGGCCACCCCGGCGAGGGTGCCCTCGAAGTCCCGCTCCAGCAGGGTGCGCACCGTGTAGAGCTGGAGGCCGATGGGGGCCAGGTGGCCGGCCCGGGTCCTGGTCGGCCCGACCACCCACCACGAGGCGCCGGCCGCGAGGGTGGCCAGGAAGCCCCTCCGGCCTGCCTGCCACCTTCCGCTCACCCGCCCGGTCGGCATCGTCCTGCCCGCCAGTCCGCCATAAACACCCCGTCAGGTCAATGCCGTCCACCCGGGGGTGGGGCCCCGAAAGGGCTTGACCACCCCGCGGCCCTCCTCTAAACTCGGCGGCACGTGGCTCCGTGCGGAGCCGACTGTGGCGCCTTGAGACTCAAGCCAATGGAGGTGAGAGCGATGGCCTGGGAAGCCCCGGAATTCGTGGAGGTTCGGATGGACGCCGAGATCAACTCCTACCAGGACGAGTTCGAGCGGGAAGAGGACGACCGCTTCTAGGGCCGGAATCGCTCAGATTCACAGCCCTTCTCACTGGCCGCCCGGCCGGGGGAAGGGCTGTGTTGCTTCCGGCGAGCAACGATGCTGATCCGGGTCCTGGGCTCGGCCGCGGGCGGTGGATTCCCGCAGTGGAACTGCGGCTGTCCGAACTGCCGCGGCGTGCGGTCCGGTGATCTCCGGGCGACGGCGCGCAGCCAGGAGTGCGTGGCGGTCAGCGCCGACGGCGACCGGTGGTTTCTGCTGAACTGCTCCCCGGAGATCCGCCAGCAGATCGAGAGCTTCCCTCCGCTTCATCCCCGCGGCCCCCGCCACTCCCCGATCGCGGCCATCCTGCTGACGAACGGCGATCTCGATCACTGCCTGGGCCTGCTGTCGCTGCGCGAATCGCACCCGCTCGTCGTCTACGCCACCGACCGGCTGCGCCGCGGGTTCACCGACGGCAACGTGCTCTACCGCACGCTCGACCGCTTTCCCGGTCAGGTCACGTGGCGCTCGCTCGAGCTCGGGCGCGAGGCCGAGCTGGCCGACGTGGAAGGACGTCCCGCCGGCCTGCTGGTGGAGGCGGTCGCGGTGCCGGGCAAGCTGCCGATCCATCTCGAGACCGGGGCCGCGCCGGATCCGGCCGACAGTGTCGGCTTCCGGATCCGGGAGCGCGCGACCGGTCGGGTGCTCGCGTATCTGTCGGGTGTCGGCGCGGTGAGCGACGCGGTCCGCCGCGCCGTCGAGGGCGCGGACTGCGTGTTCTTCGACGGCACCTTCTGGTCCGCCGACGAGCTGCCCGGGCTCGGGCTCGGGACGAAGCGCGCCGAGGACATGGCCCACCTGCCGATCGGCGGACCGGAGGGCAGCCTCGCCCGCCTGAACGGGGTGACCGCGCGGCGCCGGATCTTCATCCACCTGAACAACACCAATCCGCTGCTGCGCGACGACTCCCCGGAGCGCGCGCACGTGGAGGCGGCGGGCTGGGAAGTCGCCCGCGACGGCATGGAGGTGCGGATATGACCGAGGAGCGCCCGCCGCTCAGCCGTGACGAGTTCATCGAGTGGGTCCGCCGCGAGGGCGAGTACCGCTACCACGATCACCACCGCTACCACGTGCTGATGCACGACGGGAAGCTCACCCAGCTCCAGCTGCAGCAGTGGGTGCTGAACCGCTACTACTACCAGACCCGTGTGCCCATCAAGGACGCCCTCATCCTCTCGAAGTCCGAGGACCCCGCGTTCCGGCGGATGTGGATCCGCCGCATCCGCGATCACGACGGCGACGCGGCCGGGGAGGGCGGGCTCGAGCTCTGGCTGCGCCTGGCCGACGGGGTCGGGCTCGACCGCGAGGAGGTGGCGAGCTGCCGCTCCGTGCTGCCGGGAGTGCGTTTCGCGTGCGACGGCTACGTGGAGCTGGTGCGGGAGCGGACCCTGCTCGAGGCGGTCGCCTCCTCGCTCACCGAGTTCTTCTCGCCCGATCTCATGACCAAGCGGGTGCTGGCCTGGGAGCGTCACTATCCGTGGATCAGCCGCGACACCCTCGACTACTTCCGCACGCGACCGCCGCGCGCGCGGCAGGATTCGCTCGAGGCCATCGACTTCGTGGTGCGCCACGCCGACACTTACGAGCTGCAGTCGCGCTGCGTGGCCGCCCTCATCCGCAAGACCGAGATCCTCTGGCACCTGCTCGACAGCCTCTACACCGTCTACGTCGAGCCGGGCTGGGGACCCGGCGGGGCCCGTGCCTGAAGCGGGCTCCCGCCTCGCCGCCGACGCGCGGCCGCGGCTCGCGCCCAAGGTGCGGCTCCGCTGGGACCGCAAGGACGAGCGCTACATGCTGCTCTACCCGGAGCGCGGCCTCGTGCTGAACGGGACCGCGGCCCTAGTGGTGAAGCTGTGCACCGGCGAGCACACGGTGGCCGCGATCCTCGCGCGCCTGGCCGAACAGTACGCCGACCAGCCCGCGGAGGCGATCGAGCGCGAGGTGCTCACCTTCCTCCACGCGATGGTCGACCGCGGCCTGATCCGGACCGAGCCGTGACCGGCGACGCCCCGCGGCCGTACACGCTGGTGGCCGAGCTGACCTACCGCTGTCCGCTCCGCTGCGTGTACTGCTCGAACCCCCTCGACTACGCGAGCCACCAGGACGCGCTCTCCACCGCGGAGTGGCTGCGCGTCTTCCGGGAGGCGGAGGGCCTCGGGGTCGTGCAGCTCAACCTCACCGGGGGCGAGCCCCTGATCCGCGACGATCTCGAGACGCTGGTGGAGGGGGCGCGCGCGCTCGACCTCTACACGAACCTCATCACCAGCGGCATCCCGTGCACCCGCGAGCGGCTGGCGCGGCTCAAGGCGGGCGGGCTCGACAACGTGCAGGTGTCCATCCAGGACGTGCGCGCTCCGGAGTCGGACCGCATCGCCGGCCTCCGCTCCTTCGAGCGCAAGCTGGAGGTGGCGCGCCTGGTCAAGGAGCTGGAGCTGCCGCTCACCGTGAACGTGGTGCTCCACCGCGAGAACCTGGATCGGGTGCCCGAGATCATCGCGCTCGCCGAGTCGCTCCACGCCGACCGGCTCGAGCTGGCCAACACCCAGTACCTGGGCTGGGCGCTCACGAACCGGCGCGCGCTCCTGCCCACGCGCGAGCAGCTCGACCGGGCGCGGGAGGCGGCGCGCGCCGCGCGCGAGCGCCTGCGCGGGAGCATGGAGCTCCTGTTCGTGATGCCGGACTACTACGCGGAGTTCCCCAAGTCGTGCATGGACGGCTGGGGCCGGCGCTTCATCGTGGTGAGCCCGGACGGTCTCGCGCTGCCGTGCCACGCCGCGCACACCCTGCCGGGTCTCGTCTTCGACCGCGTGCAGGACCGGTCGCTCGAGGAGATCTGGCACCACTCGGACGCCTTCAACGCCTACCGGGGCGAGGCGTGGATGCCGGAGCCCTGCCGCAGCTGCGACCGCCGCACCGCCGACTTCGGGGGGTGCCGCTGCCAGGCGTTCCACCTGACCGGCACCGCGACCGCGACGGATCCGGTCTGCTCGCTCGCGCCGGACCACGAGCTGATCGAGGTCGCGCGCCGGGAGGCGAAGGCGCCGGCGGCGAGCCCGCTCGAGTACCGCACTGCGCGATCCTCCGCGTCGGCGTGACGCGACGGGTGGACGCCAGCACCTGGATCCTCCTCGGGCTCGTCGTCGCCGCGGTGGCGGTGGCGCTCGCGCGGGACGCGAGCCTCCCGCTCCGCGCGGTCTCGGCCAGCAGCCGGCTCCTGCGTGGAGTCTGGCTCGATCTGGCCCTCGGCTTCCTCCTCGCCGGACTCATCGAGGTGCTGATCCCGCCGCAGACCATGACCCGCTGGCTCGGCGGCGAGCGGATGGGCCAGGGCATCCTCATCGGATGGGCGGCGGGGCTGGCGCTGCCCGGCGGCCCCTACTTCTTCTTCCCGGTCGCGGCCAACCTCCTGAAGCACGGCGCGGCGGCGGGACCGCTCATCACCCTGCTCACCGCCAAGACCCTCGTGAGCCCGATCCGCATGCTCACCTACGAGGCGCCGCTGCTCGGCTGGCCGCTGACGCTGGCGCGCTGCATCCCGGGGCTGCTCCTGCCGCCGCTGCTCGGCCTGCTGGGGCAGTGGCTCTTCAACTTGTTCAAGCGCTGAGGGCCGTCGCCGGCCCGGGCCGGCTTGTTCACGGCGGGACCATCACGTACACTGCCCGCGGTCATGCTGGCGCCTGAAGGGTGGCTCGCACTGCTGCGCGTCGTCGTCGGGGTTTGGTTCGTCAAGGCAGTGTGGACCAAGCTCACCGTGGCCTTCGCCTGGGGTGTGCTCCCGTATCTCACCGTCTCGCCGCGCTTCGTCGGCTTCCACCCGAA
>DASZJM010000397.1:0-8419 GCA_035948165.1 Candidatus Methylomirabilota bacterium | reverse complement strand
CGGATGCGCACCGCCGCGTTCTTGCAGGTGTGCGCCCAGTTGCTCTCCTCGCCCCCGGGGGGCAGGCGATCCTCCAGCATCTGCACGTAGCCCATGATGATGGCGAGGGGGTTGTTGATCTCGTGGGCGGCGGCCTGGGCCAGCAGGTTGACCGACCGGAGCGAGGCCGCCTCCCGCCGCGCCTCCTCGCCGGCCAGCCGCTCGGCCGCGTCACGGTAGATGATGATCTCGTAGCGTCGGCCCCGGTACTCGACGACGCGTCGGCTCGAATCCACCGCGAGGAGCCGCCCGGACGCGGTCCGGAACGGCACGCCGAGGGCGCGCGCGATCGAGCCGTCTTCGGCGGGACGGGGCGGTGGCGCGCTCCTTTCGGTGTCCCCGGCCGGGCCCGGCCAGAACTCGCGGTTGCCGCGGGCCACCAGCTCGGGCCGCGAGAAGCCGGACAGGGTGCAGTCGGCCCGGTTGCAGTCGATGATCCGCTGGGTCTCCACGTCCACCACCCGCACCGCATCGGTGGCGTCGTCGAGCACCGCGCGAAAGCGCTCCCGCTCCTGGGCGAGCGCCCGCCGCTCCACGATGCTCGCCATCAGGAGCGCCATGGCCGGGATCCCCACCACGGTCAGCGCCAGGTAGGACGGCCACGCCCGCGCGAACATCGTGCGGCCCCGCTCCCCGAGCAGGCCGAAGCCACCAAAGGTGATGAAGAACGTGGCCACCGAGAGCACGAACGCGTGGCGGAAGCGAACCCGCTCCGCGACTGCGGCCCAGCGGTGCGCGAGGGCGGCGGCCGCCGCCACCGCCAGCAGGGTGATCACGCCCGCTGGCGCGCCGCTGCCGCCCATCCAGATCCGATAGGCCGACGCGGTGAGCGCCGCGATGAGGCCGGCCCATCCCCCCTCGAAGAGCCCGATGATCGCCACCGGGACCACGCGGCCGTCGACGAAGACCCCCTCGACGGTCTTGATGCGGGAGATCATGAGCACGACGGCGAGGCCGCCCCAGGCCAGCCCCATCCCCGCGACCCAGAACGGGCGCCGGCGCGGGTCGTCGGAGGCGAACCAGCCGTAGGCGAGCGAGTAGAACAGCAGACCCGAGACCACCGTGCCGGTCGCCTCGAGCAGGTGGTGGTAGTCCACTAGCCTCGTCCGGCCGCCGACCGCCCGTTCGCCCGCGGTAAGAGCTCACGGAGGAACTTGCCGGTGTAGGAGCCGCTCACCTGGGCGATCTGCTCGGGCGTGCCCTCCGCCACCAGCTCCCCGCCGGCCTCGCCGCCCTCCGGGCCCAGGTCGAGGACCCAGTCGGCGGTCTTGATGACGTCGAGGTGGTGCTCGACCACCAGGACCGTGTTGCCCGCGTCCACGAGGCGATTCAGGACCACGAGCAGCTTGCGGATGTCGTCGAGGTGCAGGCCGGTGGTCGGCTCGTCCAGGATGAAGAGGTGGTCGGTGGTGAGCCGCGCGGAGAGCTCGGCCGCGATCTTGAGCCGCTGGGCCTCGCCGCCCGACAGGGTGGTGGCGGGCTGCCCGAGGCGCAGGTAGCCGAGGCCCACCTCGCGCAGGATCTTGAGCCGCCGCTGCAGCACCGGCTCGGAGGCGAAGAAGTCGACCGCCTCGTCCACCGTGAGCTGCAGCACCTGGCTGATGTCGCGGTTCTTGTAGGTGACCTGGAGGACGTCGGAGCGGTAGCGCTTCCCCTCGCACTCCTGGCAGGTCACGTAGACGTCCTCCACGAAGTACATCTCGAGCTTCTGGAAGCCATCGCCCTCGCAGGTGTCGCAGCGCCCGCCCGGCACGTTGAACGAGAAGGCGCCGGGCCCGAGCCCGAGAGTGTGGGCGCGGGGCAGGCTCGCGAAGAGCCGGCGGATCTCGTCGAAGGCCTTCACGTAGGTCACCGGGTTGGAGCGTGGGGTGCGCCCGATGGGCTCCTGATCGATGAGCCGGACGCCCTTCAGGTGCTGCACCCCGCGCAGCTCGTCGTGCGCGCCCGGCACCGCGAAGTCCACCTTGAAGTGACGCGCGAGGGCGCGGTAGAGCGTGTCGTGCACGAGGGTCGACTTGCCGGAGCCCGAGACCCCGGTCACGCAGGTCAGGGTGTTCAGCGGGATCTTCACGGTGACGTTCTTCAGGTTGTTGGCGCGCGCGCCCGCCAGCACGAGGGCGCGACGGCCCGGCCGCCGGCTGAGCGGCAAGGGGATCGTGTCGCGGCCGCTCAGGTAGCGCGCGGTCAGCGAGCGCGGGTCCCGGCGGAACTCCTCCTGGGTGCCCGCGAAGACCACGCGGCCGCCCCGCTCGCCCGAGCCGGGGCCCATCTCGATCAGGAAGTCGGCGACCTCGATGAGGGCGCGATCGTGCTCGACCATTACCACCGTGTTGCCGCCGGAGGCCAGCTCGCGGCACAGCTCTGCGAGCCGCGCGGTGTCGCGCGGGTGGAGGCCGATCGACGGCTCGTCGAGCACGTAGAGGGTCCCGGTGAGCTGGGCGCCGAGCTGATTGGCGAGGTTGATGCGTTGCGCCTCGCCGCCGGACAGGGTACGGGTCTGCCGCACGAGGGTGAGGTAGCCGAGGCCGACCCGGAGCAGGAACGAGAGCTTGGCCCGCAGGAGCTTCAGCACGTCGCGGGCCACCGTGGCCTCCCACTCGGTGAGCGCGAGGGTTGCGAAGAGCGCGTCGAGCTCCTCCACCGTCTTCTGCCCGAGCTCCGCGATGCTCGCCTCCCCGACCCGCACCGCGAGGGCCTCCGGACGCAGCCGCCGCCCCTCGCAGCGCGGGCAGGGGGACTGGCTGCGGTAGCGCGAGAGGAAGACCCGCACGTGCAGCTTGTAGCGATAGGACTCGACCTCTTCGAAGAAGCCGCGGATGCCGGTGAGGCCGCCGCCACCGTCGTAGACCCACCGGCGATCCTCCTCGGGCAGCGCCGCGTACGGGACCGTGGCGTCGACGCCCCGCTTCTTCGCCGCCTTCAGGAGCTGCTTCTGGTACCAGCGGCCGGAGGGATGCGACCACGGCTCCACCGCGCCGTCGGCGAGGCTCTTCGTCTGATCCGGCACCACCCGGGCCTCGTCGTAGCGCAGCACGTTGCCGAAGCCCTTGCACTCGGGGCAGGCCCCGAGCGGATGGTTGAACGAGAAGAGCAGCGGCTGGGGGCGGCTCAGGGCGACCCCGCAGGCCGGACAGTGGAAGTCGCGGCTCACCGGCACCGCGCCCCGCTCGAGCAGGTCCACCGAGGCGCGGCCCTCCCCCTCGGCCAGCGCGGTCTCGAGAGAGTCGGTGATGCGCCGGCGGCTGTCCGGTCCGATCACCACCCGATCCAGCACCACCGCGAGGCGGGCCCCGTCGAGCTTGGCCGGGACGAGGCTCGGGTCGCGCTGGGCCTCGGCCAGGTCCAGCACCAGGTCCCCCGCCTTGACGCGCGCGAAGCCGCGCTGCAGCAGGGTCGCGACGAGGGCGCGCGGATCGCGGGCCGACGCGGCGGGCAGGGGGAAGCAGATCATCGCCCGGGCCCCCGGGTGGTCGCGCAGCAGGGCGTCGGCCACCTGGTCCGCCGAATCGCTCCGGGCGAGCGCCCCGCACGTTGGGCAGTGGACCCGGCCGATCTTGGCGAACAGGAGCCGGAGGTAGTCGTGCAGCTCGGTCGCGGTGCCGACCGTCGAGCGCGCGGTCCGGACCGGGTTCTTCTGCTCCAGCGCGATCGCGGGGCGGATGTGCTCGATGCGGTCCACGTCGGGCCGGTCGAGGCGCTCCAGGAACATGCGGGCGTAGGTCGAGAGCGACTCGATGTAGCGCCACTGGCCTTCCGCGAAGAGCGTATCGAACGCGAGGGACGACTTGCCCGATCCCGAGACTCCGGTGACGACGGTGAGCCGGTCGTGGGGGATGTCGACGGAGACGTTCTTCAGGTTGTTCTGCCGGGCTCCCTCGATGCGGAGCCATACCGGCTGGGACATTCGAGCGGTCCTCCTGAGATGGAAAGTCTACTCGACCGACCGAGGGCCTTCAATAGCGAGGGCCGGTCGCCGCGAGCGGCCGGGTTGCGCGCCTCTTGACAGCGCGGCGCAGGCCTCGTATTCTACAAACCGTAATGAGAACCATTCCTAAAAATAGTGAGCCCCGACCCGATCGCGACGCGGAGGCGACCCTGCGGGCCCGCGGGCTCCGGCTCACCGGGCCGCGCCGGCTGGTCCTCGACGTGGTGCGCGCCACCGAGTCGCATCCCACCGCGGAGTGGGTGCACCGGATGGTACGCCGCCGCCGGCCGCGGGTGAGCCTGGGCACCGTCTACCGCAACCTGCGTCTGCTGGTGGCCCAGGGCCTGGTCAAGGAGCTGCCCGGCCCGCACACCCGGTTCGACGGCAACGTGAGCGAGCACCACCACTTCACCTGCCTCGCCTGCGGGGCCATCAGCGACGTGCAGGGGCCGGCCACCGAGCCCCACTCCCGTGCCCTATGCGGCCGGATGGCCGCCCAGAGCGGGTTCAGCGTCACGCATCACCGGATCGAGTTCTACGGCCGCTGTCTCGAGTGCCAGCGCCGCGCCGGCCGCCGGGCCGGGCGGGGCCGGCGTCCCGCGCCGTAGCCGGGGGCCGCCCCCGGAGCCGTCGTTCCCATCAACCGCCGCACAGGAGGAGTCACATGGCCGGCAAGAACCTGAAGGGCTCGAAGAGCGTGGACAATCTCAAGGAGGCGTTCGCGGGGGAGTCGCAGGCCAACCGCCGCTACCTGTACTTCGCGCGCGTCGCCGACATCGAAGGCTTCCCGGACATCGCGGGTCTGTTCAAGGACACCGCGGACGCGGAGACCGGGCACGCGTTCGGTCACCTCGACTTCCTCAAGGAAGTGGGGGATCCCGCCACCGGCGAGCCCATCGGCAAGACCGAGAAGAACCTCAAGGCCTCGGTCGCGGGGGAAACCTACGAGTACACCCAGATGTACCCGGGCATGGCCAAGACCGCGCGGGACGAGGGCTATCCCGAGCTGGCCGAGTGGTTCGAGACCCTCGCCAAGGCCGAGAAGTCGCACGCCGGCCGGTTCACCAAGGGCCTGAACCAGGTCGCGGGCAAGGACCCGGCCGACGCCATCTAGCGCCCCGCCGGATCGCCCGGGCGCCGGCTCGATGGGCCGGGGCCCGGGCCGGCATTTCCACGCTTCCTTCGCGACGCGACCGTCGTCGCGCGAGAGGACGATGACCCTCGACATTCACGCCCCCGAATTCTGGCGCCTCGACCGGGTGGACCACGAGCTGCGCCGGGTCTACGACATCTGCGCCGGGTGTCGCCGGTGCCTGCCCCTCTGCCCCTCGTTCAAGGTCCTGTTCGATCGCCTGGACGTGGAGGCGGTGGACGGCGACGTCGAGAAGCTGCCCGCCGCCGACGTGAAGGAAGTGGTGGACCTCTGCTACCAGTGCAAGCTCTGCTACAACCACTGCCCCTACATCCCTCCGCACCGGTGGGCGGTGGACTTTCCGCGTCTCATGCTGAGGGCACGCTCGGCGGAGGCCCGCGCGAAGGGGGTGAGCCTCCAGGATCGGTTCCTCGGCAACACCGAGCTGGTGGGGCGGCTGGGCAGCCTCACCGCGCCGGTCTCGAACTGGATGAACGCGGTGTGGGTCAATCGCAAGTTCATGGAGCTGACGGTCGGGATCCACGCCCGGCGCGACCTGCCCCCGTTCCACCGCAAGACGTTCTCCCGCTGGTTCGACGGGCGCAAGCCCGCCCCGCGGCCGGCGCCGGCCCGGGACCGGGTGGCCCTCTTCGCCACGTGCTCGGTGGAGTACAACGACCCGCGCACCGGCAAGGCCGCGGTGGCGGTGCTCGAGAAGAACGGGGTCGACGTGACGCTTCCCGCGCAGCGCTGCTGCGGCATGCCCTACCTAGACGGCGGCGCGGTGCCGGAGGCCAAGCGCCTCATCGCGGCCAACGTGAAGAACCTGGCCGAGCAGGTCCGGCAGGGCCGGGAGATCGTGGTGCCCGGGCCGACCTGCTCCTACATGCTGAAGCAGGAGTATCCCTGGCTCGACGGCTCCGAGGACGCCCGGCTGGTCGCGGCCCACACCCGCGATCTCTTCGAGTACCTGGCCGGGCTGCACGCGCGGGGACGCCTCGACACCCACTTCCCGAACGCGCCGGGCTCCATCGCCTACCAGCTGCCCTGCCACCTCAAGGCCCAGAACATGGGGACGCGCTCCGCGGAGGTGCTGCGCCTCACCGGGGCGCCGGTCGAGGTGATCGAGCGGTGCTCGGCGGTGGACGGCACGTGGGGAATGAAGAAGGAGTACTTCGAGCTGTCGATGAAGCTGGCCGAGCCCCTCTTCGAGGACATCGAGCGGGCCAAGCCCGACCGGGTCGCGACCGACTGCCCGCTCTCCGCGCTGCAGATCGGCCAGGGCACCGGTCGGCTCGCGCGCCACCCGATCCAGATCCTCGCAGAGGCCTACGGGCTCGAGATGGAGGATCCCGAATGACCTCGGTGATCAAGCTGGGAGACGTCGTCAACTTCTTCGAGTACGAGAAGGTCCGCGAGGAGCGGCGCCGCCGGGTGATCGCGCTGAAGGCGCGGCGCCGCGTGGAGGTGGGTCCCTACCTCTCGTTCGTCTTCGAGAACCGCGAGACCCTGTTGTTCCAGATCCAGGAGATGTGCCGCGCCGAGCGCATCATCGACGACGCCAAAGTGCAGGAGGAGATCGACGTCTACAGCGCGCTCCTGCCGGGGCCGCGCGAGCTCTCCGCGACCCTGTTCATCGAGATCGCCGAGAAGGAGCACATCAAGCCGGTGCTGGACCGCTTCATGGGGATCGACACCGGCCGGCACGTCTGGTTCGAGCTCGGCGGGATCACGGTGCCGGGGTCGTTCGAGGCCGGTCACTCCGACGAGGAGAAGGGCAAGCTCGCCGCCGTCCATTTCGTGCGCTTCGCGTTCTCGCCCGAGGCCGCGCGCGCCTTCCGGGACTCGCCGGTCGACCTGGTGGTCGACCACCCCGCGGCCCGTGCGCGCGCCCGCCTCTCCCAGGAGGCCCGGGCCGAGCTGCTGACCGACCTGGCCTCCTGACGGGCGCGCGCGACGGCGCCGCGCGGGTCTACTGCATGATCATGAACCAGATGTAGTAGACGAGGGTCAGCAGGAAGCCGAACCAGAGGGTGCCCTTGACGGTGGCGAGGGGCTTCGCCGCGCCCTGGCCCGGGGTGCCCACCAGCGCGTTGATCTCCACCAGCGCCATGATCGCGAGGGCCACGATCCAGAAGACGAGCCCCGACTTCCCCACCGTCAACCCGGCCAGATGGCTCGCCGACCCCATGAAGAACAGCATCGGGACGGACAGCACGACGTTGGTGCGAGAGGCGAGTCCCCCGCGCGCGCCGGCCGCGGCGGCCGCCGGATTGGCCGGCTTCCCGGCCGCGGTGTCGAGCGCGTTCTGGATCACGATCTTGTTCTTTGGCCAGATCAGGAACCACACGTTGCCCCACATGATCGACCCGAGGAGGGCGCCCAGCAGGATCTTCCAGGTGCCCGGGTCCTGGATCCCGCGAATCCCGATCCAGTAGTGCAGGAGGTAGAGCCAGCCGGACAGGAACGTGATCATGGCGCCCCACCGGAACCACCACATCACGCGCGGTAGCAGCTTCTGCTGAGCTCCCGAGCGCACCCCCGGCTCGGTCTCGGCGAAGAACGGGACCTGGGCGAAATTGAGGTAGTAGAGCAGGCCGATCCAGGTGATTCCCGCCAGGAAGTGGATCCATCGCAAGAGGAACAGCCAACCTTCGGTGCTCATCAGCGCCATCGTCACCCTCCTGGGAGGCCTACAGGTCAGTAACTGCGTCTAGCCCTCGTCTTCATCTGCGTCGTCCTCGGCGTCCTCCGCGTCGTCGTCTTCGTCCTCATCGTCTAGGTCGTCGTCGTCGAAGTCGTCGTCATCGTCGAAGTCGTCCTCGTCGTCGTCATCGACGTCGTCGTCCTCGTCGAGCTCGTCGTCGTCCTCCGCGTCCTCGTCGTCTTCTTCCTCGACCTCTTCATCGGCCAGGCCCACCAGCGGCTGCTCGTCTTCTTCGATCCAGGGGCGATTTCCGAGGCGGATCATGCGACATCCTCCACACGTGAAGCTCGTTACGCTCGGCCGGGATTATAGCAAAGGGGTCTCGGCTGTCCACGCCAAATTGGCCCCACGAGGCGACTTATCCACTTATCCCCACTCGTCCACAACGCGAGAATTGCACGTGCTGATGCGGCTTCGCGGTCGCGACGATGCGAACGCGCAGGTCTGGCGCGGCCACGGCGCAGCCGCGCGCGCGGGCGCCACGTCCGGCGCGGTGATTCGCGCGCGGATGCGAGCCTTGCCGCATTTCCACGGCCCGTGGGCGCGCTTGACGATTCCACGCTGCGACGCCTAGGATGCGCGGGACGCCCGGTGGCGTCACGAGGAGATCAACGCA
>DASZJM010000396.1:0-17014 GCA_035948165.1 Candidatus Methylomirabilota bacterium | reverse complement strand
GCCCTGGATGATCCAGAGGCGCTGCGGGGGTTCGTCAACCGTTGGGGGCGCCTCGGCGTCGGCATCCCGGGGGACGACGCCTTTGCGGCCGACGGGGTCGTCCGGACCGGCGAGTACCTACGCGAGCTCGTCGGCCAGTTTACAACGCTCCATGCCCTCCAGCACAAGCAACCCACCACGGCGACCTGGCCGGCCTTCGCCGCCCTCTTCCAAGACAAGCTCGGGGGCGTGCAGTTCGGGGCCCAACCGGCGCGCCAGGGGCTGGTCCCGCTGTTTCCGCTTCGGCGGCTCCTGGATGCCCTCTACCTGGAACTCTGGGGGCTGGCGACGGGGGCGAAGCGGCTGCGGCAATGCCGGCGCTGTGCCCACTTCTTCATCCGGGGCCGCGAGGATCAGATCTTCTGCACGGGCCGCTGTGCCCGGCTCTGGCACGTCAAGCGGTGGAAGCAACGCGCGCGGCAGCAGCGGAAATCACGTCGTCACCGGGAGGGCAGCTAATGGCGGTCAAGCGCACACGGACGGGCTATCAACTCTGGTGGTATGACCGCGACGGGCGGTTCAGAAAGCGCACGGTCCGGGGGATCGGGCGGGATGAGGCGGTCCGCCTCGAGCGCGAGATCCTCGCCGCGCGCGATCGGGGTGAGCGGCCCCCGGATGAGCGACACGCGCCGTCCTTTGCCGCCTTCGCCGCGGCGTGGATCGACGAATGCCGCTCCGGATGGAAGGCGTCGACGCTGGCCCAGTATCAGCAGATCCTGAAGTCACAGCTCCTGCCCGTCGTGGGGGAGCTCCGGGTGAGTGCGGTCACGGAGTCACGGATCCGCCAGCTGATCACGGGGCTGCGCGATACCGGGCTGTCCGCCCGTCGCACCAACCTGACGCTGCTCGTTCTCAAGATGATTGTGCGGACGGCCGTGCGCCGCCGGTACCTCCGCGACGACCCGACCGAGACCATCCGATCGCTGCGGGAGCCCCGGACGGAGGTCGATCCGCTCGACCCGGAGGAGGTGACCGTCTTGCTGGCGGCGTGCCCGGCCTGGTGGCGGCCCTACTTCACCGTCGCCTGCTGGACGGGGGCCCGCCCGAACGAACTCGCCGCGCTCCGGTGGGGTGATGTCGACGGAACCCGTGGGATCCTCCGCATCCGGGCGGGCCGCTATCGCGGCAAGGAAGGCCCGCCCAAGACGGCCAGCAGCGTGCGCGACATCGACCTGTTGCCCCCGGTGATCGACGCGCTCAAGGCCCAGAAGGCCCAGCAGTCATCGGAGCGGCTCAAAGCGGGTCGGGGAGCGCCCGAGCCCGGCCAGGACTATGTGTTCACGGGGCCGGAAGGGGGCCTGCTGAACGTGAACGCTCTGCGGGACAGGGTCTGGTATCCGACGCTCATGAAGGCGGATCTCCGCCGCCGCATCATGTATCAGACCCGGCACACCTTCGCCTCGAACGCTCTGGCGGCGGGGGAAGCCCCGTCCTGGGTCGCCGCGATGCTGGGGCACAGCTCACCGGAGATGCTCTTCAGCGTGTACGCCCGGTACATCCCGAACCGCACCCGCCGCGACGGCAGTGCGCTGTTGAACCGGATGACCGAGCGGAAGGATGCGGACGCGACCGAGCCCGCGGGCGCTGCCGTACTCCCGAAATACTCCCGCTGACGAGGGCGGCTTCCGGTTAGACTCGGCGGGTCGATGGCTTACAGATCAGTGGTGCCGAAGGGGGGACTCGAACCCCCACGGGTTGCCCCACACGCCCCTCAAACGTGCGCGTCTGCCAATTCCGCCACTTCGGCGCCGACGAGGGCACAGTATGCCGCGGCCGCGCGAGCCTTGTCAATTCAGCGGCCGAGGCGCCCAGCGTTAGCGGCCGAGTCTAAGGATGCGGCCGACGCGCGACTGACGCAGGCGCGGGTCGAGGGCGTCGCGGATCCCCTCGCCCACCAGGTTGTAGGAGAGCACCGTGATCAGGATCGCCAGGCCCGGGTAGAGGGTGAGCCACCACGCGATCTCGATGTAGTCGCGGCCGTCGTTCAGGATGTTGCCCCAGGTCGCGTAGGGCGGCTGGACCCCGAGGCCGAGGAACGAGAGACCGGCCTCGGTGAGGATAGCGGCCGGGATGCCGAGGGTCATGGCCACCAGGATGGGCGCGATCGCGTTGGGCAGGATGTGACGGAAGATGATGCGCAGCGCCCCCGCTCCGATGGACTCCGACCAGATGACGAACTCCCGCTCGCGCAGGGTGAGGAACTCCGCCCGCACGAGCCGGGCCACCCCCATCCAGCCGGTCACGCCGATCACGGCCATGATCGTCCAGATCGACGGCTTGAGGAACGCGAGCACCGCGAGCAGGAGGAAGAAGCGGGGGAAGACCAGCATCAGGTCGACCAGCCGCATCACCACGTTGTCCACCATCCCGCCGTAGTAGCCGGCCGCCGACCCCAGCAGCAGCCCGATCGCGGCCGCGATGCCGACCGACACGAAGCCCACCGCGAGCGAGACCCGCGAGCCGTAGAGCACCCGGGAGAGCACGTCCCGCCCGAGGGGATCGGTGCCGAACCAGTGGCTGCTCGACGGCGCGTCGAGGATGTTGCGGGTGTCGGGCCGGTTGGGGTCCCACGGAGCCAGCGCGGGCGCGAGCACGGCCAGGAGCACGAGGACGCTGACCACCGCGCCCCCGCACACCGCGAGCTGGTTGTGGGAGAACGTGCGCCAGAACTGGCGCATCTCCCCGCGCCGCGGCCCCCCGGTCGTCACGAGCGCCGGCCCCGGCGGCCGCCGAAGCGGATGCGCGGATCCACCAGCCCATAGGTGATGTCGGCCACCAGGTTGGCCACCAGGGTCAGGCTCGCGACGATGACCAGGTTGCCCATCACCACCGGGTAGTCGCGCGAGAAGACGGACTGCACCATGAGCTGGCCCATCCCGGGGATCGCAAAGATCGACTCGATGATGACGCTGCCCCCGATGAGGCCGGGCAGGGCGAGGGCCAGGATCGTGACCACCGGCAGGAGGGCGTTGCGCAGGGCGTGCTTGCTGATCACCACCCGCTCCGTGAGCCCCTTGGCCCGCGCGGTCTGCACGTAGTCCTGGCGGACGACCTCGAGCATGCTCTGGCGCATGTAGCGCGAGAAGCCGGCGAGACCCCCGAAGGTGGCGACCACGATGGGCAGGACGAGGTGGGAGAAGAAGTCCCACTGCTGCTGCCAGAACGTGAGGTACTCCCAGTTCAGCGAGCGCAGGCCGGAGATGGGCAGCCAGCCGAGCTGCACCCCGAAGAGGATCATGAGCAGGAGCGCGAGCCAGAAGTCCGGGGTGGCGAAGCCCACGAAGACGAAGACGGTGGTGATCTTGTCGTAGAGCGAGTGCTGGCGGGTGGCCGACAGCACCCCGATGGGCACCGCCAAGCCCACGATGATGGCCAGCTCGATGATGTTGAGGAACAGGGTGACCGGCAGCCGCTCCCCGATCTTGCTCAGCACCGGCCGCCCGTCGGGCAGGAACGAGCGCCCGAAGTCGAGGCGCACCGCGCGCTTGAGCCAGTGCCAGTACTGCACGTGGATGGGCCGGTCGAGCCCGAACTCCTTGACCAGCCGCTCCTTCACCTCCGGGGAGGCGTTGGGATCCTCGGGGGTCAGGAAGTCGAGCGGCCCGCCGGGGGCCAGGCTGATGACCACGTAGGAGACGAAGGTGATGCCGATCAACAGCGGGATCGAGAGGAGGAGCCGCCGGAGCGCGAAGAGCGCCATCTAGCCGGAGGTATAGCGCTGCTGAGCCTTCGGCACGTACCACTTCTCGAAGTTGTAGAGGATCCCGGCGGGAGCCGGGTTCACCCCGTGGATGCGCGCGGCCACCGCGGGCAGCGAGTCCCGGTAGAAGAGGAAGATCATCGGCAGGTCCTCGGCGAGGATCTCCTGGATGCGCCGATAGTAGTGCACGCGCTCCTTCTGCACGCACGACGCGCGGCCCGCCTCCAGGAGGCGGTCCACCTCCTCGTTGGCGTAGCCGGTGCGGTTCATCTGGTCCGGGCCGCGCTGCGAGGAGTGCCAGACCACGTACTGATCCGGATCGGAGCCGGTGCCGAGCCCCAGCACCACCACCTCGAACCGGCGCGGCTTGATGAACTCCTTGATGAACGCGGCCCACTCGATGAGCTGGATGTCGGCCTGGATGCCGATCTCCTTGAGACGCTGCTGGACGATCTCCGCGATCTTCTTCCGCTCGTCGTTGCCCTGATTGGTCCGGATGGTCAGGGTGAACGGCTTGCCGTCGCGGTCCTTCACCACCCCGTCGCCGTCCCGGTCCTTCCAGCCCGCCTCGGCCAGCAGGGCTTTGGCCTTGGCCGGGTCGTACTCGTAGCGTTTCACGTCATCGGTGTAGGCCCACGTCCCCGGGCGCATGGGCCCGTTGGCCTCGGTGGCCAGACCGAGCCGCACCCCGTCGATGAGCTCCCGCTTGTCGATCGCGTGGGCGAAGGCCTGGCGCACCCGCGGGTCCGCGAAGCGCGGGTCCTTGAGGTTGAAGCCGAGGAACGTGTAGTCCCCTCCCGGGTACCGGAACTTGTGGTAGGCCTTGCGGAACGCGGGGTACTCGGTCTGCCGCTTGTACTGGATGCCGGTGAGGCTACTGACGTAGTCGACCCCGTTGGCCTTCAGCTCGAGGAAGATCGTGGCCTGGCTCGGGATCACCCGGTACACGATGCGGCTCAGATAGGGCCGGCCCTCGTAGTAGTCGGGGTTGGCGAGCAGCACCACCTTCTCGCCCGGCTTCCACTCCTGGAAGCGATAGGGGCCGGTGCCCACCGGCTGGCTGTTCTGGGGCGACTCCCGCATGGTGCCCGCGTCCGCGAACGACTGGAGGAGGTGCTTGGGCAGCATGGTCGAGCTCCACGTCTCCACCGCGCGTGCGTAGGGCTTGTCGTAGCGGATCTGCACCGTGTAGGGGTCGAGGGCCTTCGCCTCCTTCACCAGGAGGAAGCCCTCCTTGAAGGGCGCGGGCGTCTTGGGGTTGATCATGGCCTCGTAGGTGAAGACCACGTCGTCCGCGGTGAACGGGTAGTCGTCGTGCCACTTCACGTCGTGGCGGAGCTTGAAGGTCAGCTCGAGGCAGTTCGGGCTGTACGTCCAGGACTGGGCCATGGCCGGCGCCAGGTTCAGGTCCTTGTCCTGCTTCACCAGGCCGTCGTAGATCAGTCCTCCCACCTCGTGGGAGGACTGGTCGGAGGTGAGGCTCGGGATCAGCCCTCCGATGTCGCCGATCGACGCCTGGATGAAGGTGTCCCCGTAGGCGGGGGGGCCGGCGGCGACGCTCTCGTCGGTGCGGCTCTCGATCGGGCCGTTGCAGGCCGTCGCGAGGCCGAGGCCGGCGGCCCAGACCAGCAGAGCACGAACGCGCGCGCGCCGAGTCGCCATGCCCGGGGACGACTACTTCTGGGGCGCGGGAGTGGCCGGCGCGGGGGCGGGCGGCGCCGAGGGCGTGGCCGGCGCCGGGGCGCTGGGGCCCGTCACGGGCATGATGCTGACCGTGCGCCTGTGGGCCATCATCGACAGGGCGAACGAAGTGACCATGAACATGATCGCCACCACCGAGGTGGCCTTGCCGAGGACGGTGGGCGTGCCCATGGACCCGAACACCGCCTGGCTTCCGCTGCCGCCGAACGCGGAGCCGATGTCGGCCCCCTTGCCGGCCTGCAGCAGCACCAGGCCGACGATGACCATGCACACGATGACGTGAACGATCACGACCAGGATGAACATGAAGCGCTACTCCTTCGAAGCGCCGCTGCGGGCGGCCGACTTCTTGGCGATGGTGATGAAGCCGGGCGCCTGGAGGCTGGCTCCTCCCACCAGGACCCCGTCGATGTCCGGCTCCTGGGTGAGGGCCTGGGCGTTGTCGGGCTTGACGCTGCCGCCGTACAGGATGCGCATTGACTGGGCCAGCTCCTTCGACGCGACCTCGGAGACGAGGCCGCGCAGGTAGCCGTGCACCTCGGCGGCCTGGGCGGGGGTCGCGTTGACCCCGGAGCCGATCGCCCACACCGGCTCGTAGGCGAGCACGCAGCGCGCGAGATCCTCGGGGGAGAGACCCGACCAGCCCGCGCGGAGCTGCCCCTCCACCACCGTGAAGGTGAGCCCCTGGCGCCGCTCCTCGTCGGTCTCGCCCACGCAGAGCACCGGCCGCAGGCCGTGGCGGAGCGCGGCCACCACCTTGCGGTTGATCTCCTCGTCGGTCTCGCGGAAGACGTGGCGGCGCTCCGAGTGCCCGAGCAGGACCCAGCGGCAGCCCAGCTCGGCGAGCATGGCGGGCGAGACCTCTCCGGTGAACGCCCCCTGCGCCTCCCAGTGGCAGTTCTGCGCGCCGAGCGCGACCGCGGCGCCCTTGAGGATCTCGGACACCGCGGGCAGCGCGGTGAAGGGCGGGCACACCACCACCTCGACCCCGCGCGGGCGCTTGAGCCCGTCGCGCACCGCGAGGGCCAGCTCGCGGGCCGCGTCCTGCGTGCCGTGCATCTTCCAGTTGCCGACGACGAGCGGGGTCCGCATCAGGCCGCGTCGTCCAGGGCCGCGACCCCGGGCAGCTCGCGTCCCTCCAGGAACTCGAGGAAGGCGCCTCCCGCGGTGGACACGTAGCCGATCTTGTCCATGACACCGGCCTGCTGCACCGCCGCGATGGTGTCGCCGCCGCCGATCACCGAGAAGGCGCCGGAGCCGGCCACCGCCTGCGCGACCCCGAGGGTCCCGGCCGCAAAGGCGGGCTTCTCGAACACGCCCATGGGGCCGTTCCACACGATGGTCTTGGCCCCACGGAGGGCGGTGGTGAACTGGGTCACGGTGGCCGTCCCGATGTCGAGCCCCATGAGGTCGTCGGGGATCTCGCGGATCCCCACCGTGCGGAGTCCGCTGGTCGCGTCGAGCTCGGGGGCCACCACCACGTCCACCGGCAGCCGGAGCGGGATCCCGGCCGCCCGCGCCCGCTCCATGCTGGCGCGCGCGGCCTCGACGCGGTCCGGCTCGAGCAGCGAGCGGCCGACCCCGTGGCCGAGGGACTTCAGGAACGTGAAGGCCATGCCGCCGCCGATGGCGAGGCCGTCCACCCGGCCGAGCAGGTGCTCGACCAGGCTCAGCTTGTCGGAGACCTTGGCCCCGCCCAGCACCGCCCAGATCGGCCGCTCGGGCCGCTCGAAGATCCGCGCGAGCGCGTCGAGCTCGCGGGCCATCAAGAGCCCCGCCGCCGCCGGCTTCAGGAAGTGGGTGATGGCTGCGATGGAAGCGTGCGCGCGGTGGGACGCCGCGAAGGCGTCGTCGACGTAGACCTGGGCGAGCGCGGCGAGGGAGCGGGCGAAGCCCTCGTCGTTGGCCTCCTCCTCGGCGTGGTAGCGGAGGTTCTCCAGGAGGACGATCTCACCCGGCTGGAGGGCGTGGGCCTTCTCCTCCACCTCCGGCCCCACGCAGTCGGGCAGCAGCGTCACCGGCCGATCGAGCAGGGCCTGCAGCCGCTCCGCCACCGGGCGCAGCGAGTACTTCGGATCCGGCTTGCCCTTGGGGCGGCCGAGATGGGAGGCGAGCACGAGCGACGCCCCCCGATCGAGGCAGCACGACAGGGTGGGCAGGACCGCGGTGATGCGGGTGTCGTCGGTGACCCGCGCGCCGTCGAGCGGCACGTTGAAATCCGCCCGCAGGAAGACGCGCTTCCCCGCCAGGTCCACCTGATCGACGACGAGCTTCGCCACGCGACGGCCAGCAGCGGCCGCGGGCTAGAGCGACCGGGCCATATAGCGGATCAGGTCTCGTACCCGGCAGGAGTACCCCCACTCGTTGTCGTACCACGCGAGCACCTTGACCATGTTGCCGTCGACCACCGCGGTGGACGGGAGGTCGACGATCGAGGAGTGCGGGTCGCCGTTGAAGTCCACCGAGACCAGCTCCTCGTCGGTGGCGTCGAGGATGCCCTTGAGCGGCCCGGCCGCGGCGGCGCGGAAGGCGTCGTTGACCGCGGCGACGCTGGCCGACTTGCCCAGCTCCACCGTGAGGTCCACCACCGAGACGTTGGCGGTGGGCACCCGGATCGCGATGCCGTCGAGCTTGCCCTTCAGCTCGGGGAGCACGAGGCCGACCGCGGTGGCCGCGCCAGTGGTAGTGGGAATCATGCTGACCGCGCCCGCGCGGGCCCGGCGCAGGTCCTTGTGCGGGAAGTCGTGGATCGGCTGGTCGTTGGTGTAGGAGTGCACCGTCGAGGCGAAGCCGCGCTTGATGCCGAAGGTGTCGAGCAGGACCTTCGCGACGGTGGCCAGGCAGTTCGTGGTGCAGGAGGCGTTCGAGACCAGCTCGTGCTTGACCGGATCGTACTTCTGCTCGTTGACCCCGAGCACCACCGTGATGTCGGGATCCTTGGCCGGCGCGGTGATGACCACCTTCTTGGCGCCCGCCTGCAGATGCTTCGAGGAGGTCGCGCGGTCGCGGAAGATCCCGGTCGACTCCACCACGATCCCCACCCCCATCTCGCCCCAGGGCAAGGTCGCCGGGTCCTTGGCCGAGCACACTCGAATCTCCCGCCCGTTGACGAAGATCGCCTCACCTTTGGCCTTCACCTCGGCGTTGAGGGTGCCGTGGACGGAGTCGTGCTTCAGCAGATGGGCCAGGGTCTTGGCGTCGGCCAGATCGTTGACCGCCACCACCTCGATCTCCGGTGCCTCGAGGGCCGCTCGAAAGAAGACCCGGCCGATTCGTCCGAACCCGTTGACCCCGACGCGCACTGCCATGGGCGCTCCCCTTCCTGTTTGTCTCGGTTTGTCCAGTACTTCCGGTCCACGGAGGCTTCCGATTATAGCGAGCCCGAGGCGGCGGGCGCAAGACCGGCCTGGGAGGGGTCTGGCCGCTCCCACTGGCCCGCCGGGCGCGGCCTCTAGACCACGCGGGCCACCGCGAGGACGCCGATGGTGCGGGGCGACGCCTCCAGGAGGCAGCGCGCACACTCGGAGAGGGTGGCGCCGGTGGTCAGGATGTCGTCCACCAGGGCCACGTGGCGCCCGGCGACCAGCTCGGGCCGGCGCAGCCGGAACGCGCGACGCACGTTCGCGCGCCGGGCGGCTCCGTCGAGCGAGGTCTGCGACGGCGTCGCGACCGACCGCACGAGCACGTCGTCGGCCACCGGGCAGCCCCACGCCCGCGCGAGGCGCCGGGCGAGCAGCCGCGACTGGTTGAAGCCGCGCTCGCGCTCCCGCCGCGGGTGCAGCGGCACCGGCACGAGCAGATCGGGAAGGCCGGCGGGCAGCCGCCCTCCGACCACCTCGACCAGCAGGTCGCCGAGGGGACGGGCGAGCGCGCGGTGGCCACCGAACTTGAAGGCGTGCAGCGCCTCGCGCGCCACGTCCTCGTAGCGCAGCGCCGCGCGCGCGTACGCGAAGACGGGCGGCTGCCGGCGACACGCTCCACAGAGCGGGCCGCCGTCCGCGCGCGGCGGCCGGGATGCCGCGGCGGGGAAGCTCGCCATCGGCTGACCGCAGCAACGACACCACGGCGGCTCGATCCGCGGCAGCTGGGTCCAGCAAGCCCCGCAGAGGGGATCGCGCCGGCCTTCCTCCAGACGGGCCCGGCACACCGGGCAGAACGGCGGGAAGACGAGGTCCAGCAGGGCGCCGACCCACGGTTGCCAGGGGGCGGCGTCGGGGCGCGGGCGATCTAGGGCCGGGAGGTGTTCCAGCGACGGCACGACGGACAACGATCCACCCAGCGCGGGTGGAGGGTCCCGCACATCCCGCAGTGATGCGGCCACTGGACGCTGTCGCTCAGGCGAAGCGCGCGCCGGTACTCTTCCATCGCGTCGCGGAACTGGCCGCGCCGCTCGAGGATCGCGCCCAGGTAGGCGTGGATGAGCGGCATGTCGGCCGCCCGCACCTCCATCTTCTGGAACTGCTCCGCCGCCTCGTCCAACATCGCCAGCTCGAAGTACACGCGGCCGAGCCCGAACGCGAGCGCCAGGTTGTCGGGATGCCGATCGAGCGCGGTGCGGTAGACCGAGATCATGCGGGTGGGCCGGCCCTCGTCGCGATGCTGACGCTCGATGCGGGCCAGCACCGGCAGGGCGGGCTGCGGCGACTCGGCGGCCCGCTCCCACACCCGCAGCGCGTCGCGCGGCTCCCCCGCCTTCAGGTGGGCCTCGCCGAGCAGGAGGGCCGCGGGCACGAAGTCGGGCTGGACGCGAAGCGCTTCCTTGAAGTGCGACACCGCGCCGGCGTGGTCGTTCCGCTCGAGACGGGCGCGACCGATCTCGTAGTGGAGCCCGGCGAGGGTCGCCTCCTCGGCGGCCCGCTCCTCGCGCGGCACGCCGGCCAGGATCTGGGTCTGGGCCGCGAGGGCCTCCTCCCAGCGGCCGCGCTCGATCAGCGCGTCGCGGCCGGCGCGGGCCGACGCCGACCCGCCCGTCTCCGCGGGAGCGCTCGCGCGGCGGAGCAGCCCGGAGGGCGCCGCGCCGGTGGCCGCTCCGCGGGCGTGGGATCGGGCCAGGTCCCGCAGCCATCCGAGCACGAGCGCGAGCGCGGCGCCCGCCCCGAAGACGCCCACCACGAGGGCCATGAGCGGCACGTCCACCGCCCAGTCCGCCCCGAGGGCCACGTGCGCGCGGCCCGGATTGATCGAGGCGAGATAGGTGACGAGGATGGCGAAGAGCAGACCGACAACGAGGCCGAGGCGGATCGACACGGAAGGAGGCGAGACGCTAGCGGGCGGCGGTGCGCTCTTCCTCTTCGACCGCGCGCTGGCACTCGATGCAGTAGCGCGCGAACGGCAGCGCCTCCAGGCGCTTCTCCGAGATCGGCTCGCCGCAGCGCTCGCAGTCGCCGAAGCCGCCCTCGCTGATCTTCTGCAGGGCCAGCACGACCTCTTTCAGGAGCCGCCGGTCACCGTTGCCCAGCTCGAAGAGGAACTCGCGATTATAGGCAGAGGAGGCCTGGTCACCCAGGTCCTTGATGGAGTCGTCCTCGGGACCCTTCCCGTAGAGCACGTTCCTACCCACTTCCTCCACGAGCTGGCGGTGCTTCTCCTCCAGCTTCTTGCGGTAGTGGACCAAGCGATCTTTCTTCATCGCGCCCTCCTGGCTGCACGCGGCTTCGCCGCTAGTCGCGCAGGCTACCATGGGGTCCCGATCAAAGCAATCCCGCGAGCCTCAGCCCTCCACCGACACGAGCGGGGCGTCGCCCCACAGACGCTCGAGCGCGTAGAAGCCGCGCGTCTCGTCGAGGAAGACGTGCATCACCACGTCGCCGTAGTCGAGCAAGAGCCAGCCGCTCTCCGCGCTTCCCTCGTTGTGGCGCGGGCGCACGCCCCTCGCGCGCAGCGCGCCGCGGATCGCCTCCGCGATGGTGTCGGCCTGCGGGGTGGAGCGGGCGCTGCAGACGAGGAAGTAGTCGGCGACGCTCGACAGCCCCTGCAGGTCGAGCACCGCCAGATCGATCGCCTTCTTCTCCAGCGCCGCGTGAGCGGCGGCACGGACGACGGCTTCCGCGGACAGGGTGGCCATCACGCCTCCGGACGGTAGAGTTGGTGGTCGCGCACGTACGCCGCCACCGGGTCCGGCATGCGGAAGGCCAGGCTGCGGCCCTCGCGGGCGCGCCGGCGCAGATCCGAGCCGGAGATGGGCAGCGACGCGGCGTGGAGCAGCAGCGGAGCCGCGCCGTCGGGCGGCTCCGCGAGGGCGGGCACGAAGCCGGGCAGACCGAGCTCCCGGAGCACCTTGATCGCGGCGGGAGCCTCGGGATCGAAGCCGAGGCCGTTCCGCGGGATCACCACGAGGCGCGCGAGGGCGGCGACACGCTGGGGATCGCGCCAGTTCAGCAGGTCGAGGAAGGTCTCGGAGCCGATGATCAGGTGCAGGCGCCCACGCGGCTGCAAGACGGTGAGGGTGTCCACAGTGTACGAGGGCCCGCTCCGCGTGACCTCGACGTCGGAGACCTCGAAGCGCGGGTGCTCGCGCACCGCGAGCGCGGTCATCCGGTAGCGATCCGCCGCGGGGGCCAGCTCGGTCAGCGGCTTGTGGGGCGGCTGCGCGGCCGGCACCAGGAGGAGCCGGTCGAGCCGGAGGATCTCGCAGACCTCGTCGGCCACGAGCAGGTGGCCGAAGTGGATCGGGTTGAACGATCCCCCGAAGACGCCGACCCGCGCGGGCAGACCGCTACTCCCGGATATGCCCGTCGCCCCACACCACGAACTTGGTCGTGGTCAGCTCCCGCACGCCCACCGGGCCCCGCGCGTGCACGCGGGAGGTGGAGATGCCCATCTCCGCGCCCATCCCGAACTGGCTGCCGTCCACGAGCCGTGTCGACGCGTTGACCAGCACCGCGGCCGCGTCGACCTCCTGGGTGAACCGGCGGGCCCGCCGCACGTCGCGGGTCACGATGGATTCGGCCAGCCCCGAGCCGTGCCGCCGGATGTGCGCCACCGCCTCGTCGAGGTCCTCCACCACCCGCACCGCGAGGATGTAGTCGAGGTACTCCGCGTCCCAGTCGGCGGGCTCGGCCGCCCGCGCCCCCGGCATGAGGGCCCGCGCCCGCTCGTCTGCCCGCACCTCCACCGGCACCTCGGCCAGGCGTGCGGCGAGCCGGGGCAGCAGCGCGGGCGCGATCGCCGCGTGCACCAGCAGGGTCTCGAGCGAGTTGCACACGCTCACCCGCTGGGCCTTGGCGTTGACCGCCACTGCCAGCGCCATGTCGAGATCCGCCCCGTCGTCGACGTAGAGGTGGCAGAGGCCCTTGTCGTGCTTGAGCACCGGCACCGTCGCCCGCTCCGCGACCAGGCGCACGAACTCCTCGCCCCCGCGCGGGATGATCAGGTCGAGGTACCGATCCAGGGTGAGCATCGCCATGACCCCCGCGCGATCCGCGGTCTCCACCGCCTGGATCACCTCGGGGGGCAGGCCCGCCTTCTCGACCGCCTTGCCGAGGATCTGGGCCAGAAGGGTATTGGACTCGAGCGCCTCGCTCCCGCCCCGCAACAACACCGCGTTGCCCGACTTCAGGCAGAGGCCCGCCGCGTCGGCGGTGACGTTCGGCCGAGACTCGTAGATGAACCCGATCACCCCGAGCGGCACCCGCACCCGCGCGATCTCGAGCCCGGAAGGCCGCCGGATCGTCTCCACCGTCTCGCCCACCGGGTCGGGGAGGCTCGCCACGTTCCGGAGCCCGGCCGCCATCTCCTCGACGCGCCCCTCGGTGAGGGTGAGCCGGTCCACGAACGCCCGGGCGTGCCCGGCCGCGCGCGCGCGCTCCAGGTCGTGACGGTTGGCGTCCAGGATGGCGCCGGTGCGCTCCTCCAGGCCGCGCGCCATCTGGGCGAGCGCCTCGTTCTTGGCGCGGGTCGAGGCGAGCGCGAGGACGCGCGAGGCCTCCTTGGCCGCCTTCGCCTTCATCTCCACGTGTGCCACCGCGTCCATGCTCAGGCTCCCCGCCCCCGTCCGCGACTCGATCAGAGGATCACCATGTTGTCCCGGTGCACCACTTCGTCCACGCCCCGGTAACCCAGCGTCCGCTCGATGTCCGCGGTCTTGGCGCCCCGGATGCGCCGCAGCTCGTCCGCGTCGTAGTTGACGAGCCCGCGCGCGAACTCGACCCCGTCGGCCTGCGTCAGGGCGACCACGTCGCCCGCGTCGAACTGGCCGTCGACGGCCACCAGCCCCGACGGCAGCAGGCTCTTGCCCCTCTCAGTTAAGGCCTTCTTCGCGCCCGCGTCAACCGTGAGGCGGCCCTGGGGCGGGACCGCGAAGGCGATCCAGCGCTTCCGGGCCGCGAGACGATCGTCGCGCGGCTGGAAGTAGGTCCCGAGCGGCTCCCCCTTGAGCAGGCGCGGCAGCGTGCCGGCCTCCCGCCCGCTCGCGATCACCATCGGGATGCCGGAAGCCCCCGCCTTCTGGGCGGCCTGGAGCTTGGTGCTCATGCCGCCCACCGAGACTCGCGCGGAGGTGTCGTAGACCATGCGCTGGATGTCGTCGGTGATGGCCTCGACGGTCTCGAGCCGGCGGGCGGTGGGATCGCGCCGCGGGTCTCCGGTGTAGAGGCCGTCCACGTCGGTCAACAGTACGAGCAGGTCCGCGTCGATGAGGTGAGCCACCAGGGCGGCCAGGTTGTCGTTGTCGCCCACCTTGATCTCGTCCACCGCCACCGTGTCGTTCTCGTTGACGATGGGGAGCACCCCGAAGTCGAGCAGGGCCAGCAGCGTGTTCCGGGCGTTCAGGTAGCGGGAGCGATCGCTGATGTCCTGGCCGGTGAGGAGCACCTGACCCACTGCGATCCCGTGCTTCTTGAACGCCTGCTCGTACTCCCACATGAGCGCCGACTGCCCGACCGCGGCCGCGGCCTGCTTCTCGGGAATCGAGCGCGGGCGGGCCTTGAGCCCGAGCCGGGCCATGCCGGTGGCGATGGCCCCCGAGGACACCAGGGCGACCTCGCGATGATCCTGGACCAGCGCCGAGAGATCGGCGGCGAGCCGCCCGATGGGCTCGCTGGACGGCCCCTCGCCGGGGGTGGTGACGAGGCCGCTGCCCACCTTCACCACCACGCGCCGGACGCGGCTCAGCGAGCGGCCGGCACCCATGGCTCGCTCGCCAGCCACCGGGCCATCTCCCGCACCAGCTCGGGAAGCCCCGCCCCGGTGACCGCGGAGATCGCGTGGAACGAGAGCCCGCGCTCGGCGCAGAAGCGCTCGACCGCCGCGCGGGCCTCCTCGGTGCCGGGCAGCTCGACCTTGTTCACCGTCACGAGCTGCGGCCGCGCGGCCAGCTCCTCGGAGTAGGCCCGCAGCTCGTCCTGGATGGCCTGGTAGTCGGCGAGGGGGTCGCGGCCGGTGGAGGGATCGAGGTCGATCAGGTGCACCAGCAGGCGGGTGCGCTCGGTGTGGCGGAGGAAGCGGATCCCGAGGCCCTTGCCGTGGGCCGCCCCGGGAATGAGCCCGGGCAGGTCCGCGATCACGAAGCTCCGGTCGTCGCCGGCGCGCACGATGCCGAGGCTCGGCTCGAGCGTGGTGAACGGGTAGTCGCCGATCTTGGGCTTGGCCGCGGAGAGGCGCGAGACGAGGGTGGATTTGCCCGCGTTCGGGAAGCCCACCACGCCCACGTCGGCCAGCAGCTTGAGCTCGAGGTGGATCCAGTGCTCCTCGCCCGACCGGCCCAGGTCCGCGCGGCGCGGGGCCCGGTTGGTGGAAGTGGCGAAGCGAGCGTTGCCGCGGCCGCCGCGGGCCCCGCGGGCCACCACGAGGCGCTGGCCGCGCTCGGTCAGGTCTCCCAGGGGCTGGCGCCCGTCCCGCTCCGCGACGGTGGTGCCGAGAGGCACGCGCAGGATGGTGTCCTCGCCGCTCCGCCCGTGCTTGTTGGCGCCCTGCCCGTGGGTGCCGCGCTCGGCGGTATAGTGCCGCTGGTAGTGGAAATCGAGCAGGGTGGTGATGGAAGGATCGGCCTCCAGGATCACGCTGCCGCCGTCGCCGCCGTCGCCCCCGTCGGGGCCGCCGCGGGGGACGAACTTCTCACGCCGGAAGCTGATGCAGCCCGCGCCGCCGTCGCCGCCCTTGACGAAGACATCGATCTCGTCGACGAACATGGCGTGGTGGCCGCGGTCCGGCGGGGCCGGACCGGCTCAGGCGGGCTGCTGCTGGGCGATGCTGACGTACTTGTCGTCGCCCTTGCGCTCGAACCGCACGTACCCGTCCAACTTGGCGAAGAGCGTGTGGTCCACACCCAGGCCCACGTTGGCGCCGGGCTTGAAGCGGGTCCCGCGCTGGCGAACCAGGATGCTACCGGCGGTGACGAACTGGCCGCCGAAGCGCTTCACCCCGAGCATCTGGGGGTTGGAATCGCGACCGTTGCGCGAGCTGCCGACACCTTTCTTGTGCGCCATGCCCCTAGACCTCGATCTTGGTGATGCGCACCGCCGTCATCGTCTGGCGATGCCCGCGATGGCGCCGGTAGTTCTTCCGCCGCTTGAACTTCACGATCAGCACCTTGCCGCCCTTGCGCTCCGCCACCACCTGGCCGACCACCTTGACCGAGGCGAGCGCCTTCGGCTCGACCGTCACCTGCCCCTCGTTGTTCACGAGCAGGACCTTGGTGAACTCGACCGCCGCGCCCTTGTCCTTGCCGAGACGCTCCACGTTGATGACCTGGCCGGGAGCCACCCGGTACTGCTTGCCGCCCGTCGCGATGACCGCTTCCATTGCCACTACCTTTCTGGTGAGGCTGTCTCGTGAGGCGCTCTCTAGTTCCGTGAGCCCGTCCACTGCTCACGCGACCCGTCTGTGGCCGCGAGGCGCTATCTGACCACAGCCCCCGCGCGAAAGTCAAGGCGGACGGGACTTTAGGCTCGCGCCTCAGGCCGCCCGCATGTAGTCGGCGAGCCGCTGGCGCAGGAACAGGCGCGAGCGGTGCACCCGCGACTTCACCGCGGGCAGGCTGATGTGGAGCGTCTCGGCGATCTCCGGGTTCGACAGCCCCTCCACGTCGTGGAGCAGGAACGCGGTCTTGTAGTCCCCCGGCAGATCGTCGATCGCGGTGGTCAGCAGCGAGCGCAGCTCGGTCTGGAGCGCCGGCTCCTCGGTGCGGGCCGACCAGTCCCGCAGTGGCTCCGCGTGCTGACCCAGCTCGTCGAACCCGGGCGAGACCGCGTCCATGGAGATCTCGTTACGTTGGCCCTGGCGGCTCCGCAGCTTCTGATAGGCCGCGTTGGCGGTGATGCGGTAGACCCAGCTGCCGAAGGCCGACTCCCCCTTGAAGGTGTCGATCTTCCGGGCCGCGGTCCAGAGCGCGTCCTGCACCACTTCCTCGGCATCCTGCTCGTTGCCGGTGATGCGGATGGCCAGCCGGTAGACGCGGTCGCCGTAGGTCGCGACCAGCGCCTCGGGAGCGCCCGGGTCCTGCCGGCGCAGACGCTCGACCAGCTCCGCGTCCCGATCCACCTTCCGCGGGCCGCCCGTGTCCTGCTCGTGTCCGTTCGGTGCGTGAACCGTCGACATGCTCATGTCCCATAGAGCGTGAGGTGCCGCTTCAGCTCC
>DASZJM010000395.1:0-2599 GCA_035948165.1 Candidatus Methylomirabilota bacterium | reverse complement strand
CCGCGCTTGGGTCCGCACGGCGGCTTGTTGGTGAACACGCGCGCGCCCTCGAACTTGTAGACCGGGATCTGGTAGGTCACGGTCTGGAGCGCGCCGGTGTAGAAGGTGGACGCCACGCCATACGAGCCGTAGGCCCCGCCGTCGAGCCACGAGCGGAAGTGCATGCCGGTGATCGCGCCGTCCTTCTGGAAGCCGGTCTTGATCCACATCAGCACCGGGTGGCGCCCGCGGTGGACGTAGAAGACCTCCTCGCGGGTCAGGGTGATCTTGACCGGGCGCCCGCAGAGCTGCGAGAGCTTGCACGCCGCGATCTCGTGCGCGAACGGGTCGAGCTTGCCGCCGAAGCCGCCGCCCACCGGCGCCGCCACCACCCGGATGTGGGCCTGCGGCACGTCGAGGATCTTGGCGAGGAGGCGGTGCACGTAGTGGGGCGTCTGGGTGGAGGACCAGAGGGTCAGCTTGCCGTCGGCGCCCCACTGGGCCACGGCTGAGTGCTGCTCCATCGGCAGGTGGGTGTTGCCCTCGAAGAAGAAGGCGTCCTCGCGCACCAGGTCGGCGGCCGCGAAGGCGGCTTCCACGTCGCCGAACTGCAGCGCCACCGCCTTGTGCACGTTCGGCCGGTCGCCGTACTCGTGGATCCGCACCTCCGGGTGGGCCAGCGAGTCCTCGATGGACATGAGGGGGCGGAGCGGCTCGTACTCCACCTCGATCAGCTCGGTGGCGCGCTCCGCGGTCTCCTCGTCGACCGCGGCCACCGCGGCGACCGCGTCGCCCACCATGCGCACCTTCTCCACGCAGAGGGCCTCCTCGTCCTGCGAGACGGGCAGGATGCCGAACTTCACCCGCGGCAGGTCGTGGCCGGTGATGACCGCGTAGACGCCGGGCAGGGCCCGGGCGCGCGTTGTGTCGATGCGCTTGATCAGGGCGTGCGGATGGGGGCTACGCAGCAGCTTGGCGTGGGCCATGCGCGACATCAGCATGTCGTCGGCGAACTTGGTCTCGCCGACAACCTTGGCCCACGCGTCGATCTTGGGCAGCGACTGGCCGATGACCGAGAAGCGATCCTTCCTCATGTCCTGACCCCCTTGATACGCAAGGCGGCGAGCTCGACGGCGTCGAGGATCTTGGTGTACCCGGTGCAGCGGCAGAGATTGCCGGCCAGGGCGTGCTTGATCTCGTCCCGCGTCGGGGTGGGCGTCTCCTCCAGCAGGGCCTCCGCGGTCAGGAGGATGCCGGGGGTGCAGTACCCGCACTGGGCCGCGCCCAGCTCCGCGAACGCCCGCTGCAACGGGTGCAGATCGCCGCCCCGCGCCATCCCCTCGACCGTCTTGATCTCGCGCCCCTGGCATTCGACCGGCAGCGCCAGGCACGAGAGGACCGGGACGCCGTCCACCAGCACCGTGCAGGTGCCGCACTCGCCCAGCTCGCAGCCGTGCTTGGTCCCGGTGAGATTCAGCTCCTCCCGCAGGACCTCGAGCAGAGTCTTGTGGGGAGGCGCGAGGACGTCGCGCTCCTCGCCGTTGATCCGCAGGCTCATGAGCGTCTTCATGACGATTATGGAAGGATGAAACTGGACTTAAGTAATACTAAATCGGGCCGGCCACTGTCAAGAGGCGCCCCGACGAACCCTGTGACTTAATCTCTCGTCGCTCAACGAACCGAGGCGAGAAGCGTTCTGGCGGCGACGAGATCGCGGTCTCGAACCCCTCGGTGAAGCGGCGGTAGACGGGGGCCAGCAGCTTGCGCGCCTGGCTTACTCGCTGCTGTCCGCTCCAGAGCCGGGCGAGGCTCATAGCGGACCGCAACTCCCAGGAGAGCGCGCCCCGCGCTGCCCCGGGCCAGCCCCCCTCGGTGGGTTCGTTTCGCAGAAACACCACACACCCCAACCACGACCGGGGGCGATCGTCTAGCGGGAACCTAGGTTCAGCGTTCGTACGGACGCGCGCCGGCGCCGCTGCATTCCCTCGAGCCGCTCGATGTGCCGGTCCAAGTGTCGCTCGTTTCGCGTTTCATGGCGACCCGTCCGCTCAAGACTATTCCAGTCCAGCAGCGCGAGCGGGCCGATCTGCAGTTCGAACTGCGCCTTCTCGGCTTGGGCTACCTCCTTCCGCAACGGGCGCAGCCGTCCGAGCTGCTTTTCGATCGCGGCCATTGCCTGCCGCACGTACTGCGGCGTCACGTGAGCGACCGGGGCCGTGCCCTCGGTCACCGCCGGAGCGGGATCCGGCGTGAAGTCGTCCGGGTAGATCTTAACCAGCCAAGTGAGGAGTTCCACCGGCTGCCTACCGGCGGCGAGCTCCTGCTTCACCTGCTCCAGTGCGTCGATGATATGGGCAAGGCCCCGCGCACTCCCCTCGAGCCTCATCACATGGCCGTACTGTAGCGCATCCTCGAAGTGAAACTCGAGACGGGCTTCATGACGGTCGCGAACCCCAGCGGCTCGCTTCTCGATGGTCGCCGTCTCGTATCGGACCGCCCGCATCGTGCGCCAGTAGCAGTGCGCGATCTTCTCTACTTCCAGTTCCTCTGCACGTCCCACCGGGTTCCAGCGCTCCCATTCGGACTCGAGCAGCTCCAAAAGCTCCATCTCGTCCTCTTT
>DASZJM010000394.1:0-2441 GCA_035948165.1 Candidatus Methylomirabilota bacterium | reverse complement strand
AGCACGGTGCCGTCGGCCGCCACCGCGAGGCCGTCGAAGGAGTGCGAGATCGGGCGATCCTCGTTCACCCGCAGCGGGGCCTCGAACGTCCGGCCGCCGTCGAGCGAGCGGGAGAGGCGCAGGTCGGAGGCGAACAGCGTGCCCTCGGGCTTGGGCTTCTCCGACGACCACGAGACGTAGAGCGGCCCACCGCCGGGAGCGATCGCGAGGCGAGGGGGATGGTGGAGGGCTTCCACGCTGAGCCCATCCGGATTCACCCGGACCGGGGCGGCCCCGTCCTCCGGTTGCAGCAGATAGAGCTGATTGACCGCGCCCTCCTGGGCCGCCCACGCCACCACCGGCCGGCCGTCGGCTCGCGCCGCCACCGCGACCCCGGAGACGTGGAGCTCGTGTCCCCGGCTCACGTGCTTGTATTCGAGGCGCGGGCCCAGGGTCAGGTCCGCTCCGTGCGCGGGGCCGACCAGGAGCGCCAGCGCGACCACCGCCCCACCGGCTCGCATGCTCATCGCCACCTCCAGGAGATGCCCCCGTAGAAGGACCGCCCGTCGCCGGGGAAGAAGAAGCGCCGGTTCGCGTCGTCCACCGCCACCGCCGCCGCGTAGGGCTGGTCGGTCAGATTGCGGGCCTCGAAGAAGACGCCGAGGCCGGTCGGCTTGTGCTCGAAGCCGGTGCGGAAGTTGACCAGCGTGTAGGCGTGGTTGCGCGCGTTGTTCTCGCTGTTGACGAAGTAGCCCTGCGGCACGATGTCGAGGCCCGGGGCCATCCAGAACCCGGAGCCGTGGTCGTAGCGCAGCTCGGCCTGGATGAAGTGCGGCGGCGCCCCGGGGAGGTCGTTGTTCCCGAAGTTCACGTCGTTCACGAACTTGAAGCGCGACCACGTGTAGGCCGCGCGGGCCCGCAGGCTGTCGCCGGTCCGGCCGAGGCCGGCGCGCGAGAGGACGTCCTTCGCGAGGAGGAGGTCGAGGCCCACCTCCACCCCGGTGTGCCGCGAGCGGTCGACGTTGCGGAAGCGCGGGATCGTGAACCCCGCCCCCGGGAAGGGCTGCACGTTGACGTTCTGGATCTCGTCCCACAGCTCGATGTCGTAAACCGACACGTCCCAGGCGATGCGCTCGCCCACGTTTCCCCGCGTGCCGACCTCGAACTGCCAGGACTTCTGGGCCGCGAGCTGGCCCAGGTTGCCGGCGAGCTGGCCGGGCGCGGTGATCTCGAGCAGGAGCGGCGGCTCGTAGGCGTGGCTGGCGTTGCCGAAGACCTGCACGGTCGGCGCGGCCTTCCACACGAAGCCGGCGCGCGGGGAGGCGGCCGCGAAGTCCACCGCGTCGGACTGGTTGCCGTCGGAAAGGAATCGGTCCCGCACCTCGCGGGTGGTGTAGACTCCGCGGCCGCCCACGGTGGCGGTGAAGGTGCGGGTCAGATCGAGCTGGTCCTCCAGGTAGCCGGCCACCGTGTTCGCGATGTTGAGCTGGTCCTTGGTCTTAGCGCCCCGGTTGCCCACCACGTTGGCGAAGTTGACGTCGATCTGCCGGGTGCCGAAGAACTGCAGGCCGGCGGTGAACCGGTTGGCCATGCCCGCGAGCGGCGCGGTCAGCACGTAGCGGAGCTCGGTGCCGTAGCTGTAGGTGGTGTCGTCGATGATGGCGAAGGAGAGCGGGTGGTCCAGGTCCTGGTAGTTGAGCTGGGTGTACCACTCGAGCGCCTGGTCGTCGCCGAGCGGCGTGCGCACCGTGAGGGCGCCGCGGCCGTAGTCGTAGTCGCGGCCCTCCTTGAAGGGCGCGTTCACCGGGTTGCGCTGGCGCGGGTTCCGATCCATCTCCGCCTGGGTGAGGGCGCCGGGTAGGTTCTCCTCGCTCCGCACGTAGCCGAGATCGAGCCGCACGCTCGTGCCGCCGGGCAGCCGGTAGCCGAAGCTCGCGAAGGCGCGGCGGCGAAGCTGCTCGCCGTGCTGGCGGAAGCCGTCGAGCTCGGTGTCGCTCAGCCCCACGTAGAGGTCGAAGGGCCCGTAGACCTGGCCGGTGCCCACGTAGTTCTTGAGGAAGCCGAACGAGCCCGCCTCGCTGCGCAGCTCGATGAGCCCGGCATCGTAGCCGGTCTTGCTCACGTAGTTGATGGCGCCCCCCAGGGTGTAGCCGCCGAAGCGCAGCGCGTTGGCGCCCTTGTAGACCTCGAGCCTCTTGGTGGTGAGCAGCTCGAGCGACTCGAAATCGGCGAAGCCGTCGGCGTCGCCATACGGGAAGCCGTCGATCAGCACGGTGACGCCGCGCAGGTGGAAGTTGTTGCGCAGGCCGGAGCCGCGGATGGAGAGCTGGCTCTCGTCGGCGGCGCCGAAGCGCGGCTGGACGAGCACGCCGGGGACGAAGTCGAGCGCGTCCTTCAGGTTGACCGCCCGCGACTCCTCGATCTTCTGCTGGCCCACGACCTCGGCGCCGCCCGGCACGCGC
>DASZJM010000393.1:0-5253 GCA_035948165.1 Candidatus Methylomirabilota bacterium | reverse complement strand
GCCGGATCCATCTTCTGGGCGGTGCCGGTCTTGCCCGCCACGTCGTAGCCGGGGATCGCCGCGTTGTGGCCGGTGCCGTTGCGCACCACGTTCACCATCATCTCGGTGAGGGTGCGCGCGGTGTCCGGGCTGATCACCTGGCGCACCGCGATGGGCTCGAACGAACGGATCTCGCGCCCCTGTCCGTCGAGCACCGCGCGGATGATCTGCGGCTGCATGAGGCGGCCCCCGTTGGCCACCGCCGCGAAGGCGGACACCATCTGCACCGCGGTCACCGAGATCTCCTGCCCGATCGACATGGTGGCGAGCGAGAGGCCCGACCACTGCCCGGGCGGGCGGAGCTGGCCCCGGCTCTCCCCGGGCAGGCCCAGGTTGGTGGGCGTCCCGAAGCCGAACGCGGTCATGTACTTGTAGTAGCGCTCCTTGCCCAGCATCAGCCCGACCTTGATCGAGCCCACGTTGGACGAGTTCTGGAGCACCTCGGTGAAGGTGAGCCAGCCGTACTTCTTCCAGTCGTGGATGGTCGCGTTCGCGACCGTGATCGCGCCGTTCTCGCCGTAGACCCGGTCGGTCGGCTTGATCACGCCCTCCTCGAGGGCGGAGGCGGCCATGATCACCTTGAAGGTGGAGCCGGGCTCGAACGGGTCGGTGACCGCGCGGGCGCGCCGGTCGTCGTCGGTGGCGGCGCCGAACGCGTTCGGGTTGTAGGTCGGGCGGATCGCCATCGCGAGGATCTCGCCGGTGCGCGGATCCATCACCACCGCCATTGCCGACTTGGCCCGGGTGCGGCGCCACGCCGCGTCGACTTCCTTCTCGGCCAGGTACTGGATGGTGGTGTCGATCGTGAGCACGATGCCCTGCCCCGCCACCGACGGCTTGAGCACGAGGGGCGCGCCGGTGACCTCGCGGCCGAGCGCGTCGCGCTCCACCACCGCGCGGCCCTCGACCCCGGCCAGGTGCGCGTCCCACGCCTGCTCGATGCCGGCGAGGCCCTTGCCCTCGGCGCCCTCGAAGCCGACGAGCTGCGCGGCCAGCTCGCGGCTCGGGTAGAGGCGCAGGCTGTCCTCCACGAGGGCGAGCGAGGGATCCTTCAGATCGCGCACCGCGCGCGCCATGTCCGGGTTGAGCCGCCGCCGCACCGGCGCGAACTTCTTCGCCACCGTGAGCCGGCGCAGCACGTCGCGCGCGGGCTCGCCCAGGATTGGGGCGAGGCGGGCCGCGAGGCGCGGCGGGTCCTCCACCTTGGACGGGGTCACGTAGAGGGTGTCGGCGCGGGAGGAGACCGCGAGGGCCTGCCCGGTCCGGTCGAGGATCGGCCCGCGCTTGGGGCGGAGCGGCACCGTCTTGGCGTGCTGGTTCTCGGCCAGCCGCGAGTACTCGTCGTGCTTCCAGATCTGGAGGTACGTCAACCGGCCGAGCAGGACGACGAAGGCACAGGCCAGGCACGCCGCGAAGATCAGCGTCCGGCTTCGGAGGCCCTCGGCCCGCAGCTCGGTCATGAAGTCACGCTAGCGGACCCCGAGGCTGCGGGAGCCGGCGTCGACCAGCACCGCCCGCCGGTCGAGCGCGGCGGCGCCCCCGCCGCCACCCGGGACGAACTCGCGCGCGAGCCGGACCTGGTCGCGGCCCGGGGCGACCATGCCGAGCTCGGTGCGGGCCTTGCCCTCGATGCGGGAGAGCGACTTGAGGGTGGCCATCTCGACGCGCAGCCGCCGGTTGGTCTCCTCCAGCTCGGCGCGACCCTGCCGGAGCGCGTCGAGCCGATAGGACAGGCGCACCTGCTGCACGCGCAGCCCCACCACCCCGAGGACCAGGAGCACCGCGACGCCCGCTCCCACCACCGCGGTGGCCATGGAGCGGAGGCGCCGCCGATCGCTGACGCGGTGACGGCGCACCGCCTCCGGCTGGCGGGCGCGATGCTGGTGACCCCAATGCGACTGCGGTGCGCGAGATGTGCCGACCCGACTGCTCATGCTGCCTCCTGCCGCGCGAGCACGCGCAGCTTGGCGCTGCGGGCGCGCGGGTTGAACGTCATCTCGTCGCGGCCCGCGGTCACCGGCGACGGCTCGAGCTCGACGAAGCCTCGGCCCGCCAGTCCGCGGAACGCGCGCTTGACCACGCGGTCCTCACCGGAGTGGAAGGAGATGACGCCGAGCCGGCCGCCGTCCTCGAGGAGCGCGGCCGCTTGCGGCAGCGCCTCGGCGAGGGCGCCGGGCTCGTCGTTGACGGCCATCCGCACCGCCTGGAAGGTGCGGGTGGCCACGTGGGTACGCTTCGACCAGGCCGCGCGCGGGACCGCGCGCTTCACCACCGAGACCAGATCGGCGGCGGTGCGAATCGGAGCGCGCCGCCGCTGCTCCACCAGCACGCGGGCGATGCGCCGGGCGTGGCGCTCCTCGCCGAGCTCGGCGAGCAGGGCCGCGAGCTCGTCGGCGGAGAGACGGCCGAGCAGCTCCGCCGCGGTCGCCCCCGCGCTCGGATCGAAGCGCATGTCGAGCGGCTCCTCGCCCTGGAAGGAGAACCCGCGGCCCGACTCGTCGAGCTGGTAGGACGAGAGCCCGAGGTCGAGGAGCACCGCGGCGGCCCGCTCGATCCCCGCGCCGCTCGCGAGCGCGCCCAGGTGGCGGAAGCTGCCGTGCTGGAGCACGACCCGCGCGCCGAAGCGCGCGAGCCGCCGGGCCGCGCGCGCGAGCGCCTCGGGATCGCGGTCGATGCCGAGCAGGCGCGTGTCGCCTCCCGCGCGCTCGAGCAACTGCTCCGCGTGGCCGCCCATGCCGACCGTGCCGTCCACCACCCACCCGCCGCGACGGGGACGCAAGAGGAAGGTCACCTCGTCGCTCAGGACCGGGACGTGGGCGTGTTCGGCTTCTGCACGGACACGCGCTGCGTGTTCGGGCTCGCGTGCGTCGCGCTCGTGTCGTTTGCGACGCATGCCTAGACGCCTTTCTGCGCGAGGCGCTCGCGCAGGTCGTCGAGCGGGCCCGCCTGCTCGCGCTGGTAGATCGACCAGCGATCGTCGTCCCAGATCTCGAAGTGATCCATCATCCCGATGATCACCACGTTCTTCGAGAGGCCGCCGCGCTCGCGGTAGTCCTGCAGGATCTGGATGCGCCCGTGCGGATCGAGCACCACGTCGAGACCGGCGGAGAGATACACGTGCTGGAAGCGGCGCCGATCCGGATCGAGCTTGGCGAGGCCGTTCACGCGGTCCTCGAGCTCGCGCCACTTGTCCTCGGGGTACACGTCGAGCGCGGTGCCGTTGGGCGCCATCACGAGCCGATCACTGCCGGCCTCGCGCAGCACCTCGCGAAACTTCGCCGGGATGCTGAGCCGCCCTTTCGGGTCGATCGTGTGCCTGAAATGTCCCCGAAACACTTTCCCCCCTCAGGCGCCCCAAGTGGCCCCTGGACCAGCCCTGAATGACACTTCATGGGATTTCAACCCACTTCGAGGGACCATCCTAGTGGGGGTCGATTGGGGGTGTCAAGCGAAAACTCCGGATTTTTAAGCCATTCCGTCCCGCCGGGGATGCCACCCGTTGGGGGTGGCCCGGACAGGGCTACTGCGGGTAGACGGCGGGCGGAGTGGGGCCCTACTTGGCGGGGCGGTAGTACGTCAGGGCCTCGGGCATCCAGCCCTGGATCTGCTCGATGCGGGTCTCCTCGGCCGGGTGCGTCGACAGCCACTGCGACGGCCGCTGGCCCTTGGCCGCCTCGGCCATCCGCTTCCACAGCTCGAGCGAGGCGTGGGGGTCGTAGCCGGCCTTGGCCATCAGGATGAGACCGATGTGATCGGCCTCCGACTCCTGTTGGCGGCTCCACGGCAGCAGCACGCCCACCTGGGCCCCCGCGCCGAGCGCCGCGCTCACCAGCTGCACGGTGGCCGGGTTGCTGCTCGCCATGCCGGCCAGGAGCTGCGTCGCGGTCTGCACGCCCATCTGCTGGCTGAGCCGCTCGCCGCCGTGGCGCGCCAGCACGTGGCCGATCTCGTGGCCGAGGACCGCGGCCAGTCCGGACTCCTCGCGCGTGATGGGCAGGATACCGGTGTAGACCGCCACCTTTCCGCCCGGGAGCGCGAAGGCGTTGGCCTGCTTGTCGTCGGCGATCAGCTTGAACTCCCACTGCTCCGTGAGTCCGGTGACCGCGGCGATCCGGGTGCCGACCCGCTGGACCAGCGCATTCGCCTGCCCGTCGGTCGAGAGCGGCGCCTTGCCCACGATCTCCTGGTAGGACTGCACCCCCATCTTCGTCTCCTCGTCGGGCGAGACCAGCTGGATCTGCCGGCGGCCCGTGTAGGGCACGGTCTCGCAGCCGAGGGGAGACAAGCTGAGCACGATCAGCAGGAGCGCGAGGCGACGGAAGGCGCGACCCACGCGCGCATTCTACCAGAGCAGGTTCCGGAGGGTGGCCTGCGTCTCCACGACCACCATGGATCCGGGCTCGCCGACCTCGAGGCGGATCCGCACCGCGGACACCGCGGCGGGATCGGTCGTCTCGGCGCCGGCGCGGTCGAGATAGACGAGCCGGAATCCCCGCACCTGCTCGACCACCGGCTGCGCCCCGCCCCCCGCGTCCCGTCGCAGGATGCTCTCCCCCGGCCGCAGGAGGTAGGTCACCCGCTCGCGCGTCGGGTCCACCACCCCGTTGCCGTTGAAGTCGCGCTGGAAGACCACGCGGGTAGGCTCGGCCAGCACCACCGGAGCGATGCCGGCCACGGTGGGATCGTAGCCGGCCTCGCGCAGCTCACCGGCCAGGCGCTCGACCGCGTAGCGCGCCGACTGCTGGGCCTCGACGCGCGCGGCGCCCCAGACCCACGCGCGCAGCCCCAGGTGCAAGAGCGTCAGGGTCGAGGCCATGAGGCCCCCGCCGACGGCCAGGGCGACGAGAAGGTCGACGAGCGAGTACCCGGATGAGGCGCGGTGCACGCCCTGAGGCTGGCCGGCGGCGGGCGGCCCGGCAATGCCTCGCTTTGGTGACGCGTCCCCGTGGGGACGTGTATCCGGGCCGGCCCGGAGGTGGGATCCGGCGCGGCCGGCCGGCTCAGTCGAGCGGGGGCCGGGCCTGGGCCCAGGGGGCGAGCTTCTCGAAGGCCGCGGAGGCGCGCAGCACGGTGGCGTCCTCGAATCGGCGACCGACGATCTGCAGCCCGATGGGGAGCTTCTCGCGGGTGAACCCGCACGGGACCGATGCGCCGGGGTGCCCGGTCATGTTGAACGGGTACGTGAACGGGATCCAGTCGTAGATCCCGGTCGGG
>DASZJM010000392.1:0-11699 GCA_035948165.1 Candidatus Methylomirabilota bacterium | reverse complement strand
GGCGCCCAGCAGTGCTATGGTAAGCCTCCGGAGGGGCCGGGCTCGTCCGCTCGCGGCCCCCGACAAGGAGGTCTTCGAGCATGGCCATGAAGACGGTCGTCGCGCTGCCCGGTGAAGGGATCGGCATCGAGGTCGTGGACGCCACCTGCGACCTGCTGATGGGCACCGGTCTCCCGCTCAAGATCCTCACCCCGCCGCAGGGCTCGCCCCTGCCCGAGGAGACCAAGCGGCTGGCCCGCGAGGCCGACGGCGTGCTCTTCGGCGCCGCCGGCCCGTCGACCTCGCCGGTGGTCTCCTGGCTGCGCTGGGAGATGGCGGCGTGGGCCGGAGTGCGGCCGATCCGCTTCTTCCCGGGGATGCGCTCGCCGCTCGCCGACCCCGACGGCATCGACTACGTGCTCCTGCGCGAGAACAGCGAGGGCCTCTACCCCGGACGCGAGGGCGACCTGGCCGACCTGGTCCGCCTGATGCCGAACCTGAGCGACCGCACCGGGCGAACGGTGAGCCAGTTCGGCACCGAAGGCCGCTTCGCGGTCAAAGTGGTGACCCCGCGCGGCGCCGAGCGCATCGCGCGCTTCGCATGCGACCTGGCCCGCAAGCGGCAGGCGCGTGGCAAGCCCGGCAAGGTGACGCTGGTGACCAAGTCCAACGTGCTGCCCAAGACCGACGGGCTCTACGACGAGATCGTCGGCCGCATCGTGCGCGAGGCCGGTCTCCCCTTCGAGCACTTCCACGTCGACGACGCGGCCCGCCGCCTGGTGCGCTTCCCCAAGGCGATGGACGTGGTGCTCTGCATGAACCTCTACGGCGACATCCTCTCCGACCTGGGCGCGGAGACCGCGGGCGGCCTCGGCCTCGCCCCGTCGGGCAACTTCGGAGACGGCTGGGCCTACTTCGAGTCGGTGCACGGCTCGGCGCCCGACATCGCAGGCAAGGGCATCGCCAACCCCACCGCCACGATCCTCTCCGGCGCCCTCATGCTCGAGCACATGGGCCTCGCCGCGGAGGCCGAGCGCCTCGAGGCGGCGGTCGGCCGCGTCTACCGCGATGGCAAGGTGCTGACCCCGGACCAGGGCGGCAGCGCCCGCACGCGCGACATGGCGCAGGCGGTGCTGGCCGCGTACCGCTAGGACGAGGCAATGAGCTCGGGGAGCGCAATAGACGTCCTGATCGTCGGGGCGGGCAACGCCGCGCTCGCGGCCGCGGTCTCGGCCCGCGAGCAGGGCGCCGCGCGCGTGGTGGCGCTGGAGAAGGCCCCGCGCGCCCTGCGCGGCGGCAACACTCACTACAGCGGCGGGCTCCTGCGCATCGCCTTCGACGCACCCGACGACCTCCGCGCGCTGGTGCCCGACGCGGAGCGCGAGGTGCCCGGCTTCTACAAGGGCGTCGAGCCCTACCCGCACCGCCTCTTCATGGCCGATCTCCTGCGGGTCACCGACGGCCGAACCGATCCCGAGCTGGCCGAGCTTCTCATCGGCCGCTCCCTCGACACCGCCACGTGGATGGCGCGCCAGGGCATCGAGATGGAGCCCGCGGTGTCGCTCTCCGCGGTGAAGGTCGGCGACACCTTCAAGTGGTCGCCCGGCGCGGTGATCCGCGCCCGGCACGAGGGCGTGGGCCTCTCCGCCATGTGGTTCAAGATCGCGGAGCGCCAGGGCGTCGAGATCCGCTACGACACCGCCGCGGTGCGCCTGCTCCAGGACCGGAGCGGACGCGTCACCGGCGTGGCCGCGCACGGCCCGGACGGCCTCCACGAGATCGCGGCGAAGGCGGTGGTGCTCGGCTGCGGCGGCTTCGAGGCCAACCCGGAGTGGCGGGCCCGCTATCTTGGCCGGCCGTGGGACCACGCCAAGGTGCGCGGCACGCGCTACAACACCGGCGACGGCCTGCGCATGGCGATGGAGATCGGCGCGCTGCCGCACGGCCAGTGGACCGGCTGCCACTCCACCCCGATCGACGCGGACGCGCCGCCCCACGGCGACCGCAAGCTCACCGACAAGACCAACCGGCTCTCGTACCCCTACGGGGTGCTGGTCAACGTCCGCGGCCAGCGCTTCTTCGACGAGGGCGAGGACTTCCAGTTCTACACCTACGCCAAGCTCGGCGGCATCATCCTGAACGAGCCGGGCGGCATCGGCTGGCAGATCTTCGACGCCAAGGTCACCCACCTGCTGGAGGGGCGCTACCGGACCGGCACGCCGATGGTGGCGGACACGCTCGAGGCCCTCGTCGAGAAGCTGCCGCTCGATCGCGCGACATGCCGGCACGTGCTCGAGGCCTACAACGCGGCGACCGCCGCGGGCCGCTTCGACCCCACGGTCCGCGACGGGCTCGCGACGCACGGGCTGCCGCTGCCCAAGTCGAACTGGGCGCAGCGCCTCGACACCCCGCCTTACACCGCCTACCCGGTCACCGGCGGCATCACGTTCACGTTCGGCGGCGTCCGCGTCACCGATCGCGCGCAGGTCATGAGCACGAGCTGGTCGGCGATCCCCGGTCTCTACGCCTGCGGGGAAATGGTCGGCGGCCTCTTCCACGGGAATTATCCCGGTGGGACGGGGCTGATGTCGGGCGCGGTCTTCGGGCGCCTGGCCGGCGCGCACGCGGCGAAGGCCTGAGCGCCGTTCCGCCGAGAGCGGAGGATCGATCGTGACGAGCAAGGCCAAGATCGGATTCGTGGGGATGGGCACGATGGGCGGACCCATGGCGCGCCGGCTCGCGTCGAGCGGCTTCGCGGTCCGTGGCTTCGACGTGAGCGCGGAGCGCGCCAAGCAGGCCGCCGCCGCGGGGGTCACGCTCACGAAAGGCCCGGCGGAGGCGGCGCGCGACGCCGACGTGGTGATGTCGAGCCTGCCCGACCCCGCCGCGGTGCGCCGCGCCTACCTCGGGCCCGACGGCGTGCTCTCCACGATTCGGCCCGACACCACGCTGATCGACCTGAGCACGATCGATCCCGAGACGTGGCGCGAGGTCGCGGCCGCCGCGAAGGCCAAGGCCGTCGACTGCCTCGACGCGCCGGTGAGCGGCGGCCCGCTCGAGGCCGGCAACGGCAAGCTCGTCTTCCTGGTCGGCGGCGACGCCGCGGTGCTCGAGCGGGTGCGGCCGATCCTGCTCATCCTCGGCACCGAGCTCCACCACATCGGCCCGCTCGGCTCGGGCCTCGTGGTGAAGATCGTCAACAACATGATGTCGATCGCGAACGTGGCGGTGGCCGCGGAGGCGATGGTGCTGGGCGTGAAGGCCGGGGTGGACCCGAAGCGGCTCTTCGAGATCCTGTCCACCAGCGGCGGACGCTCGCATCACTTCCTCAAGCGCTTCCCCAACGTGCTGGCCGGCGACTTCACCCCGAACTTCGGCATCGGGCTCTCGCGGAAGGACATCGCGCTCGCGCTCACCATGGCGGGCAACCTCGAGCTGCCGGTGCCGCTCGCCTCCGCGGTGCGGCAGGTCTACGAGGCGGCCCACGCCGAGGGCTTCGGCGGGCTCGACATGGCGGGGGTCACCCGGCTCTACGAGGAGTGGGCCGGAGTCACGGTGCGGAGCGCGGCCGCCGGCGCGACGAAGCCCGCCGCCGGCTAGCCCGTCCGGCGCGCGCGCACCAGCGCGTCGATCGCGTCGCGGCCGGCGCCCTCGACCGCGCGGCGCACCCGCTCCGACTTCTCCACGACGAGGCCGCCGATCTCCGCGGCCACGTCGTCCGGGGTGAACAGCACGTCGGCCTGGGTCGGGCCCCCAACGCCCTCGGTGAGATTCAGCAGGTCGTGGCCCACCACCAGCAGCGTGCCGCCGGGCCGCACCGCGGCGGCGGCGCGCGCCAGCGCGGCCCGTCGCTCGGCCGCGGGCAGCTGCAGGTACATCACCGCGACCAGATCGTAGGCCCGGCTCTCCGCCGGCCACGTGGCCGCGTCGGCCTCGATCCACTCGACGTCGACGCCGGCCGAGGCGGCGAGACCGCGGGCCGCCTGGAGCGCCACGTCGGAGAAGTCCACCCCGGTGACCCGCCAGCCGCGTCGCGCGAGCCACACCGCGTTGCGCCCGGCCCCGCACGCCAGATCGAGCGCGCGGCCGGGCGGCAGGGTCTCGGTCTCGGCGATCAGGAACGCGCTCGGGGTGGTGGCCGCGTTCGCGCGCTCTCCGGCCCAGCGCCGGTTCCAGCGCTCGCGAGAAGGATCGGCCGCGGTGGTCACGGCCCGACTATACCGCGCCCGTCACGGGCAGACGAGGCTCGACAACGCCCGCGTCCGCTCGCTAGACTGCCCCGCGTGATCGGTCCCCGGGGGCACGACGTCGCCGTGCTGTGGAGCCGGCCGAGCCGCGACGCCTACGCGGCCCAGGCCGTGTCGCGCGGCGAGACCTACCGGTTCACCGACGCGTGGGGCCGTCCCCGCACCTGGCTCAAGGGCGAGCACGCCTACCTGGCCCCCGCTGGCGCCTCCGTGCTGCTGGCCCGCTGCAATCTCAAGCACGACGTCGTGGAGGAAGCCGACCTCACCGAGGAGCGGCTCGCCCGCATCCGTGCGCTGCTCGTGCCCAACGCCCAGCACCTCGGCGAGCGGACCATCGCGCGCATCGAGGCCTGGCTCGGCGCGGGCGACCGGCGCCTCGTGGTGACCGGTAAGACCAACCTCCCGCCCGCCCTCCTGGGCCTCGCCCGCTCCGCCCCGCGCCCGGTCACCGGCTATACCGGCTGGCGCTGGCGGCCGGGCTCGCCGTTCGCGGGCCCCGCGTGGGAGCCGCTCTACGTGAGCGGCTACGCCGGGCACGCGGTGCAGCAGGTCGAGGCCGCCGCGGGCAGCCGCGTCCTCTCGGACCTGGTCGAGCTGACCGGCGACCTGACCGACGCCGCCACCGCGACCGCCTCCCCGCTCGGCCCCGCGATCGTGCTGACCGCGCGCACCGCCTACGTGGCCAACCAGGTGCTCGAGCTGGTGGGCGGCATGCTGCAGGCGCACCTCAACGTGGAGGCGGTGCGCCACTGGGCCAACCCGACCCACTGGGGCGACACCCTGCTCTTCTTCCTGCGCCGCGTGCTGCTCGAGGTAGGGCTCGACTCGCTCTGGCAGACCCGCCTGCGCTCCTTCGGGGCCCACGACGGCGTGCTGTCGTTCCGCCACGACGTGCACGGCATGCGCGACTACACCTTCCTCGAGTACCAGATCGAGAACCTCATCCCGGCCACCTACGACATCGAGGACCCGGGCTTCTCGACCAACATCTCGGACGAGATGGCGGCCGACTGGGTGGCCCGCACCAGCCGGCACGACTTCATCGAGCCCGCGCTCCACAACGACAGCTCGATCGGCGACCCGCCCACCGCCATCCACGGCACCGGCCTGCACGACCACGTGCGCCGGGCCGCCGAGCGGCTCGGCTTCCCGGTCTACACGTGCGGCCGGCACGCGGGCGGCCACATGCACCCCGAGACGCTCGACGCGATGGACTACCTCTACGCGCACGACGAGCGGATCCTCGGCACGTGCACGTTCTGCTACTACCACATGATCGAGTACGGGGTGCGGGACCCGAAGGTGATGGTGGGCGGCCAGATCGGCGGCAAGCCCCTCACCTACGTGACGGACGTGAAGCGCACCATCGCCACCCCGGGCATCTGGTTCCCGTTTCATCCGGTCGTCACCACCGAAGCGGAGTGGCGGCCGCTGCGGGGCTGGGATCGCACCCACGAGTTCGACGCGGCCTCCGAGCTGGTGGAGACGATCTTCGGGGGCCACAGCGCGCGGGTGCCCGGCGTGGACGACCACCTCGAGAACGGCGTCTACAGCTTCCAGTACCACCCCGAGCTGGCCCGCGACCCGTCCGTCAACGACGGCCGCGGCACGCTCGACTACCTGCGCTACGCGATCAACCTCGCCGAGCGCCACAACCTCTGGATCGCCACCCAGCGCGACCTCTACCAGCGCATGGCCGACTACGAGGAGCTGGTGTTCGAGGTCCCCGACGACGGGCGCACCGTGACCGTGACCAACCCGACCGCGCGCCGCATCGACGGCATGATGATCGAGCAGCGCCGCCCCTTCGCTACCGTCTGGGACGGGGACGCCGAGCTGGTGCACGTGGTGCGCGGCGCGTTCGTCACCGTGCCGCCGCTGCCGCCCGGCGGCGCGGTGACCCTCGCGTTCCGTGCCGACGCCGCGGACGCGCCGATCGTGCGCCAGCCGAGCAACAAGGGCCTCACCGTCCTCGATGCCCGCCGCGATCCGCGCACCGGCGAGACCGTCATCCGCGTCCGGGTGTGCCGGACTCAGCCGCTCTCCGTCGAGGGCGTCGACCCCTCGGCCGTCTACCACGTCCAGGTAGACGACGGGCCGCTCCGCGCCGTGCTCCCGCGCGTGACGCGCACCATCCAGGCCCTGCTGAGCAAGCAGACCGGCGCCGGTGCCCCGTCGGGTCACCGCGCCGTCGTGCCGGGCACCTTGCGCTTCCTGGATCTCTCGATCGAGGGCGGCGACGCGCGGTTCGTGGAGCGCACCATCCGCATCACCCGCCTCGACGGCGCGGCGGCCGCCGCGGCCCGGGCCGCGCTGCTCGCCGCGGTCCCACCCCGCACCGGCCGCGTCACCTGAGCCACCTCAGGGGCGTGGTCCCGGCGGGCTTGAGCGAGCCGATCATGCGCCTCCCAGGTAGTGGGCCCGCACGTCGGGGTTCTCGAGCAGCGCGCGCCCGGTACCCTCGAACCGGTTGCGTCCGAGCTCGAGCACGAAGCCGCGGTGCGAGATGGCCAGCGCCTGCTTGGCGTTCTGCTCCACCATGAGCACCGCGGTGCCGGCCCGGTTGACGGTCACGATGGTCGAGAACACGATCTCCACCATCCGGGGATCGAGCCCGAGCGACGGCTCGTCGATCAGCAAGATGCGGGGGTGGAGCAGCAGGGCGATCGCGATCTCGAGGATCTGCTGCTGGCCGCCCGACAGGGTTCCCGCCGGCGCCCGCCGCTTGGTCCCCAGCATGGGGAACCGCTCCAGCATCGCCTCGATGTCCCGGCGCACCGCCGCGTCGGAACGCGTGTAGGCGCCCATCTCGAGGTTCTCCTCCACGCTCATCGCGGGGAAGTTGCAGCGCCCCTGCGGCACGTAGGAGCAGCCACGCCGCAGGACGGCCACCGGGTTCTCCCCCGCGATCTCCTCGCCGCCCAGCCGGATGCGGCCTCGCGAAGGAGTCACCATGCCGAACACGGTGCGGAGCAGCGTGGACTTCCCCGCCCCGTTGGCTCCGATGATCGACACGATCTCGCCCGCCCGCACGTCGGCGGAGACGCCGCGCAGCACCTCGATCTCGCCGTAGCCGGCGTGCACGTCTTCGAGCTCCAGGAGGACCCGGCCGGGCCCGTCAGCGGCCAAAGTACGCCTCCACCACCTTCGGATCCCGGCGGACGACTTCGGGCGGGCCCTCCGCGATCTTCTGCCCGTGGTCGAGCACGATCACCCGCTGGGAGATGTCCATCACCACGTCCATGTTGTGCTCCACCAGCAGCACCGTCTTGCCCTGCCGGTGGAGCGCCCGGATCTGGGTCTTCATCTGCTCGATCATCGTCGGGTTCACCGCCGCCGCCGGCTCGTCGAGCAGCAGGAGATCCGGATCCGGCATGAGGGCGGCCGCGAAGGCGAGCAGCTTCCGCTGGCCGTATGAGAGCGTGCCGGCCGGGGCGTGCGCGCGCGCGCCGAGGCCCACCGAGTCGAGCAGGCTTCGCGCCCGCTCGACCGCCGCCGCCTCCAGCCGCCGCACCCGCGGGGCCCGCACCAGGCGGGCGAGCACGTTCTCCTCCTGGTGCTGCTGCAGGAACGTCAGCAGGTTCTCGAGCGCGGAGAGCCGCGGGAAGACGCTGACGAGCTGGAACGTCCGCCCGACGCCTAAGCGCGCGATCCGGTGCGCCGCGACTCCGGTGACGTCGCGGCCGCGGATGATCACCCGGCCTCCGTCGGGAGGGAGGTACCCGGTGACGCAGTTGAAGAGCGTGGTCTTGCCCGAGCCGTTGGGACCGATGAGGCTCACCAGCTCGCCCGCCTCCACCGACAGGTCCACCGCGTCGACCGCGGTGACCCCGAGGAAGCGCTTGGTGAGCCCGCGCGTCTCGAAGAGGGCCACCGCTAGGCTCCCGACGAGGACGGCCGCCGCCGGCCGAGCGCGGCGCCGCGGCGCAGCAGGCCCTCGAGGCCGTCGGGGGCGCGGATCACGATGATCAGCAGGAGGAGCCCGTAGATCACCATCCGCCAGGTCGGCGCCATCCGGAGCACCTCGGGCAGCGCGGTGAAGGCCGCCGCGCCGACCACCACGCCCCGCAGGCTTCCCACCCCGCCGAGGAAGATCATGACCAGGAGGTTGACGCTCAGGCTCACGGTCAGCTCTCCCGGGCAGAGCACGCCCACATAGGAGACGTAGAGCGCGCCCACCCCGCCCGCCACCGCACCGCCGATGACGAAGGCCAGCATGCGGTACTTGAGCGGATCGATCGAGGCGGCGGCGGCCAGGGTCTCGTTGTCCCGCACCGCGTGGAACGCCCGGCCGAGGCGGAACGTGGTGAGCCCGCGATAGAGCAGCGCGACGAGCGCGAGGGTGGCCAGTCCCAGCCAGTAGAAGGCCGGCAGGCTGGCGATGCGGAGGCCGCCGACCTGCGGCTTGGGGATGCCGGTGACGCAGAGCGGCCCGTGGGTGAAGTCGACCCAGTTGGTGGCCACGATCTGGGTCACGATCGCGAAGCCGAGCGTGCCCATCGCGAAGCTGTGCTCGGTCAGCCGGAACATCGGCACGCCCACCGCGAGCCCGACCACCGCGGCCGCCGCCACGCCGGCGGGCAGCGCGGCCACGAAGGGCCAGCCCGCCTCGGTGGCGAGGAGGGCCGCCGCGTAGGCGCCCAGACCGAAGAAGGCGGGGTGGGCCAGCGAGAGGCTCCCCACGTGCCCCACCACCAGGTCGTAGCTCAGCGCGAGCGCCCCGTAGAGCGCGGTGAAGATCAGCACGTGGAGGATGTAGCGCTGCTGGCCGGGCAGCGCCGCGGCGACGATCCACGGAACCGCGACCAGGAGCGCCGACCCGAGGACCCAGCGCGCGGCCCGCATGCTCAGATCCCGATCCGGCGGCCGAAGAGCCCCTGCGGCCGCACCAGCAGCACCGCCACCATGACCACGAACGCGATCGCGTCCTTGTAGGCGTAGGAGACGTACCCGGCGGCCAGCGACTCCGCGATGCCGATGAGAAAGGCGGCCGCGATGGCGCCCCGCACGTAGCCGAAGCCGCCCACGATGACCGCGGCGAACGCCTTCAGGGTGAGCAGCGCGCCCACGTCCGGGAAGATGTTGAAGAGCGGCGAGACCAGGGCCGCGGCGGCGGCGGCGAGGCCGGCCGAGATGCCGAAGGTGGCGAGGGCCACCTGCTGGACGTCGACGCCCACGACCGCGCACGCCTCGCGGTTCTGGGACATGGCCCGCATCGCTCGGCCGAGCTTGGCGTGGGCCACGAACCACTCAAGCCCCGCGAAGATCGCCACCGCCGCGACCAGCACCAGCAGCCGCTGCCACGCCATCCGCACGCCGCCCACGTCGAGGATGGCGGCCGACAGGCGCGTCGGCACCTCCTTGGGCTGGGTGCCGAACACGATGATGGCCAGGTTGGTGAGTGTGATCGAGGTGGCGAGGGTCGCGATGAGCTGCACGTGCCAGGTGCGGGCCAGGATCGTGCGGATCACCCCGCGCTCGTAGGCGAGGCCGAAGACCGCCATCGCGGCCACCGCGGCGAGGCCGGCCACCGGGTACGGCAGGCCCAGCTCCGCATAGGCGTACCAGAAGGCGTAGCCCCCCAGCATGTAGAACTCGCCGTGGGCGAAGTTGATGAGGCGCACCACCCCGAACATGAGGGCCAGCCCGGTGGCCACCATGGCGTAGAGCGAGCCCAGGGTGAGACCGTGGACGAGCTGCTCGAGGAGGTCGCTCAACCGACGGCTACGGCAGGATCGGGATCTTCTCGAGCACCTTGAGCTGGCCGCCGTTGATCTCGACCAGGAGCATGTTGATGAACGCCTGGTGGGTGTCGTCGAAGCGGATGCGGCCCACCGGGGTGTTGGGGACGTCGATGTCCTCGAGCGCGTCGCGGATCGCCTTGCGGTCGGCCTTGCCCGTCTTCTTGATCGCCTGCTCGATGGCGGGGGCGACCGCGTAGCGGAACGCGATGGCGGCGAGGCTCCCGTGGATGCGCACCGGGACCTTCCAGCGCTCGAGCCACTGCTTCTCCCACGCCGGATCGAGGGCGGGCGTCCAGTAGGTGGCCTCCACCAGCCCGTCCGCGATGTTGGGGGTGTCCCGCACCTGGTACAGGAACTCCACGGTGCCCATGCTCCCGCGCGCGAACAGCTTCTGGTTGAGCCCCACCTCGCGGAACTGGCGCATGAACACGCTGCCCTCGCTGGCCAGCATCACCAGCAGCACCGCCTCCGGGTTGGCCCGCTTCACCCGGGTGAGCACCGGCCGGTAGTCGGCCTGGCCGCGGTCGAAGAACTCGGTGGACACGAGCTTGATGCCCACCTTCTTGAAGGCCGCATCGTAGGCGGTGGCGGCCCCGCGCCCGAAGTCGTCGTTCTGGGCGAAGATCGACACCGTCTTGGCCTGCTGGACCATGTACTTGGCGAACTGGTTGGCGAGCATCACGTCGTCCGGGTTCACCCGGAACGCCCATTCGTTGCCGTTCTTGCCGATCTGATCGCGGATCTTGGGATGGCTGCACGCCTCGATCACCATCGGCACCTGCAGCTCCTTCACCACCGGCAGGGCGCCGAGGCAGGCCCCGCTGTGGGTCTGGCCGATGATCACGTCGACCTTGTCCACGTCGACCAGCTTGCGCACCGCGCTCACCGCCTCGCCGGGGGTGCCCGCGTTGTCGCCGAAGTAGAGCTCGATCTTGCGGCCCATGATGCCGCCCTTGGCGTTGTACTCGTCGGCCACCATCTGGGCCGCCCACTTCACGCCCTCGCCGGTGATGGCGGAGGGCCCGGTCATGGCCGAGGAGAACCCCACCCGGATCGGCGGCGCGCCCTGCGCCCCCGCCCGCGGGAGCTCCGCGGCGAGCCCTCCGGCCAGCCCCACCGCGACCGCGATCCCGATCACCCCGCGTCCGATCCGTGTCATCGCGCTCTCCTCGCTCGGCCCTCAGCCGAGGATCTGCAGTTCCTGGCTCGACTGCGTGAGCCGGCGCACGCCGGCGGTGGTGATCTCGACCGCGTCCTCCACCTGGATGCCGCCCCAGCCGTGCTCGTAGTAGGGCGTCTCCACGCAGAAGACCATGCCCGGCTCCAGCACCGTCTGGCCCGCCGCGTTGATGGTGGGCGGGTCGTAGGGCTCGAGGCCGATGCCGTGGCCCACGTGGTTGCGCTGGTAGTGCGGCATCCCGGCCTCGCGGGTGACCTTCATGCCGATCTCGAAGATCTGGCTCACCGGCACCCCCGGCTTCATCGCCGCGATGGCCGCCATCTCACCGTCGCGGATCGCGTCGTAGTAGCGCCGCTGCTTCTCGGTGGGCGTCCCCAGCACCGCGGTGCGCGAGATGTCGGAGCGGTAGCCCTGGTAGACGCAGCCGAGATCGAGACGCACCAGGTCGCCCGCCTTGAGCGCGGTCTCGGAGGCGTACACGTCGGCCAGCGCGGCCCGGTGGGGGCCGATGGTCACCACCGTGAAGAAGGTCTGCGCCCCGCGGCGGAT
>DASZJM010000391.1:0-2088 GCA_035948165.1 Candidatus Methylomirabilota bacterium | reverse complement strand
GATGATCGGCCGCTCGTGGAGCCCCAGGCCCAGGCCGTGGCAGAAGTTGAGCCCGAAGGCGGCCATCTCGCTCTCGAAGCCGATGTCCTGCGCGCGCGGGAAGGCGCGCGCGATGCGGTCGGTGCCCACTCCCGGCTTGATCAGGGCGATGGCCGAGTCCATCCACTCCCGCGCGCGCTTGTAGGCGGTCTGCTGCGGCGCGGTGGCGCGCCCCACGCTGAAGGTGCGGTAGTAGCACGTGCGGTAGCCCACGAAGGACTGGATGATGTCGAAAAAGGCCTGATCGCCGGGGCGGATGATGCGGTCGGTGAAGTTGTGCGGGTGCGGCGAGCAGCGCTCGCCCGAGATCGCGTTGATGGCCTCCACGCAGTCCGACCCCATCTCGTAGAGCCGCTTGTTGGCGAGGGCCACGATGTCGTTCTCGCGCACGCCGGGCTTGAGTGCCTCGAAGATGTCCTGGTAGACCCCGTCGCCCATCGCGGCGGCCATGTTGAGGAGCACCAGCTCGTCCGCGTTCTTGATCACCCGCGCCTCCAGCATGACCTGCTGGCCGTCGCGCACCTCGATCCCGAGCTTCTGCAGCGCGAACAGGAACGGCGGCTCGACGACGTCGATGCCGAGCGGCATGTCGACCACCCCCTCGCGCACGAGGATGTCGCGGATCTCTCGCGCGGCCTGCTCGAAGAGGCCCGCCTTCGGCGAGACCGCGCCGCGCATGCCTACCATGCCGGCCAGGCACTGGTTGGCGGGCAGCTGCGGGGTGGCGAGGCGGTGGTGGCGCGCGGCGGAGCCGAAGTCCCACACCCACGGCTCGCCGTTGCCGGTGAGCAGGCACCAGCGGGTCAGCTTGTCGCGCGCCCACTCCCCGATGACGGTGCCCGAGATGTAGCGGATGTTGTACTGGTCGAAGAGCAGCAGCGCCCCCAGCCCCGACGTCCCGAGCGCGGCGCGGGTGCGCCCGATGCGGTAGTCGTGGAGACGGCGGAAGTCCACGCGCTCCTCGAAGTCCACCTGGGTGTGGCCGGGCGCCTGGATCGGCCGGTCCCAGCGGTGCTTCGGATCGATCGCGTCGGGCTCCGGCCTGCGGGTCTTCCCGGCCCGGGACGCTGCGGGCTTGCGCGCCATGTCCGCCTCCTGTGATGGTCCGTGCTGAGCGACGGCGTCACTCCTACCACAGAGCGCCGGGCTGCGATAGACTCGGGTGCACGATGCCGCCGCCGCCGTCGTTCCCGCCGCCTGCGCAGGACGCGATGCCGACCACGAAGGGGCTGAACTTCTTCCTCGAGGACCGGAGCTTCCAGCTCCTCTGCGAGCAGGTGATGGGCCCCGAGGTCTTCGGTCGCGCGCGCCCCCACCTGGTCGCTCTGGGCGAGGTCGCGGGGAGCGAGCTCGACGAGCTGGCCGCGCTGGCCGACCGCAATCCGCCGGTGCTCCGGCCGTTCGACGCCCAGGGACGGCGGGTGGACGAGATCGTGAAGCATCCGGCCTACCGGCGGATGGAGGAGATCGCCTTCGGCCGCTTCGGCCTGGCCGCCATGGCGCACCGGCCGGGAGTGCTCGGCCTCCCCGAGCGCGCGCCACAGGTGGTGAAGTACGCGCTCTCCTACCTCTTCGCGCAGAGCGAGTTCGGGCTCCTCTGTCCGGTCAACATGACCGACTCGTGCGCGCGCATGCTGGGGGCCTTCGGCAGCGAGGAGCTCAGGGCGCGCTACCTGCCGCACCTCACCGCGACCGACCCGGACTCGCTCTGGCAGGGCACGCAGTGGATGACCGAGCGCACCGGCGGCTCCGACGTGGGCGCCTCCAGCACGGTGGCCCGTCGCGACGCGGACGGGCAGTGGCGGCTCTGGGGCGACAAGTGGTTCACCTCGGTGGCCAACGCGGAGCTGGCCCTGACCCTCGCCCGGCCCGAGGGGGCGCCCGCGGGCACGCGCGGGCTCGCGATGTTCCTGGTGCCCAAGCACCTGCCCGACGGCAGCAAGAACGCGTGGACGATCAACCGGCTGAAGGACAAGCTCGGCTCGCGCTCGATGGCTACCGGCGAGGTGACCTACGCGGGCGCGGTCGCCTACGTCGTCGGCGAGCTCG
>DASZJM010000390.1:0-3534 GCA_035948165.1 Candidatus Methylomirabilota bacterium | reverse complement strand
GCGATGAGCGCACGCGTCATCCCGACCAGGTCGACGGAGCCATCGGCCAGGATCTGATCCGCGTGAATGGGATCCACGATGCGACCGGCATGGAAGATCGGCATCGTGGCCACCGCCGCCTTGATGGCGGCGGCGAGGGGGACGAAGATGCCGTGCGGCGAGGCCATGTTGGGGACGGCGAGCGCTTGCAAGGGCAGCGTGTGCGCCGCGCCGCCGATGATCGAGAGGAAGTCCACGAGCCCCGAAGTGGCCAGGCGGCGGGCGATCTCGGCCATATCGGCCGCGGTGAGTCCACCCGCGGTCATCTCGTCGCCAGAGATGCGCGCGCCGACCACCCAGTCGCTCCCGACCTGGCGCCGGATCTCTCGCAGGACCTCGAAGCCGAAGCGCAGCCGGTTCTCGAGGCTCCCGCCGTACTCGTCCATCCGCTGGTTGAAGAGCGGGGACCAGAACTGGTCGACCAGATGGTTGTGAGCGAAGGAGAGCTCCACCCCGTCCAGCCCGCCCTCGCGGCAGCGCCGCGTCGCATCCCCGAACGCGCGCACCAGCATGGCGATCTGCTCGGGCTCGATCTCGTGCGGCACTTCGCGGTGGACTTTCTCCGGAATCTGCGACGGCGCAAGCAGAACGTGCCAGCTTTCCACGTCGGACTGCGACCGCCGGCCCATGTGGGTGAGCTGGCTCATGACCCGGCAGCCGTGGCGGTGCACCGCGTCCGCGAGACTCCGATAGCCGGGAATGACCGAGTCGTCGTGGTTGGCGATCATGTTCCAGGCGCTGGCCGGCGAGGAGGGGTGGACGCTGGTCGAGCCGCCGACGATGGTGAGGCCCGCGCCACCCCGGGCCTTGGCTTCGTGGTAGGCGCGGAGGCGGGGGCCGGGCTTGCCGTCCTCGGCCATCGCCTCGGCGTGCCCGGTCGAGAAGATGCGGTTCTTGAGGGTAAGCCCGCCGACCCGGAGAGGCGTGAAGAGATGGCGGAATGTGTGCGCCATGTCCCACAGCATGGACGGGAGCGGACGGCCCGTCAACGGGCCGGCAGGGACTCCCCGTGCCGTCGTTGACGTCCCTTGATGGCCGAGCGTAGCATCCGGGACATGACGATCTCCACCCTGCTGGGGGAAGCTCAGGAGCTGCAGCCGGATGTCGTCCGCCTCCGGCGCACGATCCACCGCCAGCCGGAGCTAGGCCTTCAGCTGCCGCGGACCCAGGCGACGATTCTGCAAGCGCTCGACGGCCTGGGCCTGCGCATCCGAAAGGGCGATCGTCTGACGTCGGTGGTGGCCACGCTCGAGGGGGCCCGGCCCGGTCCAGCCATCCTGCTTCGCGCGGACATGGATGCTCTCCCCGTCCATGAGGAGACGGGCCTTGGCTTCGCTTCCGAGGTGGAGGGCGTGATGCACGCCTGCGGCCACGATGCGCACGTCGCGATGCTGGTCGGCGCCGCCCGCCTGCTCGCTCGGCGTCGCGAGCAACTCGCGGGACATGTCGTTTTCATGTTCCAGCCCGGTGAGGAGGGCTACCACGGGGCGCGCGCCATGCTGGAGGAAGGCCTCGACGAGGGCGGCATCCTGCCGGCGGCGGCCTTCGCCTTGCACGGTGGCGCACGCTTCCCGGCCGGCGTGGTCGGGACGCGGCCCGGCCCGATCCTGGCCTCGGGCGATACCATCGAGGCGGTGATCCATGGGCGAGGCGGGCACGCCTCCGCGCCGCACGACTGCCTCGACCCGATCCCGATCGCGTGCGAGATCGTCCAGGCTCTTCAGACTTTCGTCACCCGCCGGGTCGACGCGTTCGATCCTGCGGTGATCACCATCGCGAAGATCGAGGCCGGCAGCACGCGCAACGTGATCCCGGAGACGGCGCGTATGCTCGGTACCATCCGGACCGTCTCCGAGCGCACCCGCGAGCGGGTACTCGAGGGGGTCGAGCGCCTCATCAGAGGGCTCGCCGCTGCGCACGGGGCCGAGGCGGAGGTCAAGCTGATCCGAGGCTACCCCGTGACCGTCAACGATGAGAGCATCACCGGATTCGCCTCCCGGGTGGCCGCCGAGCTGATCGGCGAGCACCGCGTGCGGCTGATGCCCACGCCGATGATGGGCAGCGAAGACTTCTCCTACGTCTTGCGGCGCGTCCCGGGGACCCTGATGTTTCTCGGCACGCGGCCGGATGGCGACGCGCCCGCCATCCCCAATCACTCGAACCGGATGGTGGTCAACGAGGCGGCCATGGCCATTGGCGTCGCGCTCCACACCGCGGTGGCCCTGCGGTTCCTGGACGGCAAGGGCGGCGCGCGTTCCGCGTAGAGCAGACCGAGGGGCGGGAGTTGCCGTGAGGATGGTTGCGCTGATCTTCTCATTTGGAGGGATGCCATGGCGATAACGATGACGATCGAGCGGGTGATGGCGTTCATGGGTCTCGACGTGATGGTCGCGAGGGATGAAGGTCTGTTTGAAGCCGAGGGCCTGGATCTCCGGATCGCGGCGCTGCCGCCGGAGGAAATCCGTTCCGCGGCGGAAGGCACGCCTGCCAAGCCTACAACGAATCAAGGGAAGCTGCAGGCGCGTGGCCACGCGCAGATGTTTCAAGCTTGAGAGTGCGGCAATAACCGCCGGGTGGCGGACAGTGCGGTTGGCGCGCTCCAGGTGGGACGGCGCGCAATGATCGTCTGCGGGGCCCTGGTCGTCCCACCGACCTCGACCGTCTACACGCCCCAAGAGCTCGCCCACAAGCTGGTGGCCCTCGACTATGGCAATGGCACCGCCTACGCGGGCCTCCAGATGCTGGAGGGCGCCATGCCGCGGGAGGCGGTCACCACTTGCGCCGGGGCGACGAGTCCCGCCGAGCGATTCGCCGGCTTGATGCGAGGCGATTTCGAGGCGACCGTGCTGCAGGAGCCCTGGATCACGGTGGCGGAAAGGGCGGGATGCCGTCTGGTTTCGACCACGTTCTTCCACGGCACCTGGGTCGCCATCCGTGATGTCAACGTGGAGGCGTATGCGGCCCTCCTGCGAGCGATCACTCGGGCGGTCCGCCGCATCAACGCCGACAAGCGACGGTATGTCTCGTACTTCATCCACGATTGGCCAGGCCACCCCGAAGTGGAAGCGCTCACGCCCGACGACTTCAACCTGGGGCGCATCCAGTTGAAGGAGCCGGGTCCCATTCCCGAGCACGAGGCGCGCTGGGCGTGGGACTGGATGGCCAGCTGGGGCCTGATCGCGGGCGCATTCGACGTGACGACCCAGATCAACCGGTCCGTCGAACGGGAGGCGCACGAACTCGCGGCAGCGGTCCGTGCCCGGTAGCAGCCACGCGAGGCCGTATCGGGAAGGAGATCAGCGAATGTATTGCCACCGGTGTCAGCGGGACAACCCCGGCGTCGACAGGCGCAGCTCCCGATGAGCTTCGCGCTCGACGGCATCAGGGTCCTGGAGCTCGCGCGCTTTCAGGCCGGCCCGCGGGGTGGGATGCTGCTCAGCGACCTCGGGGCCGAGGTGATCAAGATCGAGCGCTTGGGTGGCGAGGAGACCCGGC
>DASZJM010000389.1:0-4297 GCA_035948165.1 Candidatus Methylomirabilota bacterium | reverse complement strand
CTGGTGGGCGGCCTGCTCGGCCTCCTCGCCGGATTCTTCGAGGGCTGGACCGGCGCGGTGCTCATGCGGATCGCCGACGTGCAGCTCTCCTTCCCGTTCATCCTGCTCGCGCTCACCATCAACGCGATCGTGGGGCTGGGGCTGCGCAACATCATCGTGAGTTTGTCAGTCGCCGGCTGGGTCGTGTATGCTCGCGTGGTCCGTGGAGAGGTGCTGTCGGTGAAGGAGCGCGACTTCGTGCACGCGGCCCAGGCGCTGGGGCTCGGACGCGCGCGCCTGCTCTTCCGGCACGTGCTCCCCAACGTGGCGCCCTCCATCGTCATCGTGGCCAGTCTCCAGTTCGCCCAGTTCATCGTGGCCGAGGCCGCCATCTCCTTCCTCGGCTTCGGGGTGCAGCCGCCCACCCCGGCGTGGGGCAGCATGCTCTCGGAGAGCCGCGACTACCTCTACGTGGCGTGGTGGCTGGCCGCCTTCCCGGGCGCCGCGCTCGCCCTCACCGCGCTCGGCATCAACCTGGTGGGCGACTGGCTGCGCGACGTGCTCGATCCGCGCTTCCGGGTGTGACGGCGGCCGTCATCCCCGCATGATCTCGACAAGGAGACCCTCATGACGCGATTCACCCGGATGCTGATCACGCTCGCGGCGCTGCTGGGCGTGGCGGCGGCCGCGCCGCTCGCCGATCCCGCCGCGGCCCAGGACCGCGCGCGCACCAAGGAGGTGGTGGTGGCCTTCGCGGCCGAGCCGCGCACCCTCCTGCCCGACACCATCGTGGACTGGACCACCAACAACATGGTCGAGCACATGTACGACCGCCTGGTGGACCGCGATCCCAAGTCCTACAAGCCGTCGCCGATGCTGGCCACCGGCTGGAAGATCGTGAACGACACCACCTGGGAGTTCACCCTCCGCCAGGGGGTCAAGTTCCACAACGGCGAGCCCTTCAACGCCCAGAGTGTGAAGGCCACCATGGACTACATCAAGGACCCCGCCAACAAGACCCACTACCTGCCGCGGTGGGCCCAGGTGAAGGAGGTCCAGATCGTCAACGACTACACGGTGCGCTTCATCACCGAGAAGCCGTGGCCGGGCCTCATCGACCGCATCGCGGGCAGCGACTTCCTGCCGATGCCACCCAAGGCCCTCAAGGAGCAGGGCGTGCAGGCCCTGGCGGCCAAGCCCATCGGCACCGGCGCGTTCCGCTTCGTGCAGTGGGTGCGTGACGAGAAGCTGGTGGTCGAGCGCAACCCCGACTACTGGCAGACGCCCGCGGAGGCGAGCCGCGTCACCTTCCGATTCATCCCCGAGTTCAGCGCCCGCCTCGCCGCCCTCCTGGCCGGCGAGGTCGACATCATGAAGGACGTGCCGCCCCAGAACGTGGAGATGCTGCAGCAGAGCGGGAAGGCGCGGCTGCGTGCCACCGTCTCCTCGCGCATCAACTACCTGGCCCTCGTGAACCTCAAGCCGGGGCCGATGCAGGATCTCCGGGTGCGCAAGGCCATCCACCACGCGATCAACGTCGACGAGCTGATCCAGCAGGTGCTCAAGGGCCGGGCCACCAAGATGTGCGGTCCGCTCGCGCCCATCAACGTGGACTACTCGTCGAAGCCCCAGTGCATCAAGTACGATCCCGCGCAGGCGCAGGCCCTCTTGAAGGAGGCGGGGGTGGATCCGACCAAGCTCCAGCTCATCCTCGACACCCCGTCGGGCCGCTACCCGCTCGACAAGGACGTCTCGCTCGCCATCGCGGCCCAGCTCCAGCGCATCGGCATCAAGACCAACGTGGTGGTCAACGAGTGGGGCACCCACCTCGACAAGATCAAGAACCGCACCACCGGCGACATGTTCTTCCTGGGCTGGGGCCCCGCGCTCGACGCCCAGAACACCATCGACCAGCTCTTCTCGGCCAGCCAGACCTACTCCTCCTACGGCAACAACAAGGCCCTCGACGCCAAGATCGCGCAGGCGGTCGTCATCGTGGACCCGAGGAAGCGGCTCGAGGCGTGGGCCGACCTGCAGCAGATGGTGCACGACGAGGTCCCGTGGGTCTTCCTCTGGCAGCAGCACGATCTCTACGGGGTGGCCAACTGGATCGAGTGGTCGCCGCGGGCCGACGAGAAGATCTGGATGTACGAGGCCAAGCTGGCGCGCTAGGCGCCCGAAAGTCGCTCGCGGGTGGGCGCCGGGACGCGATCCCGGCGCCCGCTCGAGAGGTGTCGGCTACTTCTTGTCCATCTTGTCCATCTTCTCCATCTTGTCGTCCTTCTTGTCCATCATCTTGTCCTTCATCATCTTGTCACTCTTCTTGTCCATCATCTTGTCGCCCTTCTTCTCCATCTTGTCCATCTTGTCCATTTTCTCCATCTTCTCGTCCTTCATCTTGTCGCCGCTCGGCGTCTGTGCAGAGCCCATCGCGGGCATCAACGCGATCGCGGCGGCCGCGGTCACCAGCATCCATCGACGCATGGAGAGCCTCCCCTGACACGAGATTGGACGTGCTGCACATCAGGGTAGGGACGCGGCCGTGAGCAGATGTCACGGCCGCGTCAACCTTTTGTCAACCGCGGGAGGGAGCCTCGGGCCGGGCGGCCGGTGCGGTGGGCTTGGCCGGCGTCGACTCGTCGGCCGCATCGCGTTCCGGCGCGTCCGCCTCCGGCGCGACGAGCGTCTCCGCGGCCGCTTCCATCAGCTTCTCCGTCGCGGGGTCGCTCAGATCCGACAGCTCTCGAATCGCGAGGTCGTACCAGATGTCTGAGTGCATGATGTCACCTCGTTTCGGTGCGATACGCCCGCACCCGGCAGTCGGTGATCCTCACCGGCGTACTGGGGAGGCATCGCCCATGCCACCAAGAACACCTTTTAAATCATTTATTTGCTGATCAGGAGCAAGGACCCGGTCCGGGCATTCGACCCGGAGACGGGCGCTGTTCCCGGCGCCCCGCGTCAGACGGCCTGGGACCGCCGGATGGAGGGCCGCTCGCAGTAGCGATAGAAGAGGCGCGAGGCCCACAGGACCACGGGCGTGGTCGCCGCCATGATCAGCAGGCTCGACGGCAGCCCGTGGGCGACGACGCTCGGCCACGTCGCGACCTCGCGAGCCAGGGGCTCGAAGGCGAGCTGGATGGGCCGGTGCAGCAGGTAGAGGCTGTAGGAGTAGACGCCGACCCGGCCGAAGTAGCGGGCAACCGTCGACGGCGTCCCCGCGCGCTCGCACGCGAGCGCCGAGCAGAGCAGCAGCGCGAACGCCACTCCGTAGAGCGGCTCCTTCACGATGTAGAGCCCCCAGGTGCCGGCGTACCACTCGACCAGCACGCCGCCGGCCAGGGCGACGAGGCCGGGCCACGGCGTGAAGAGCAGGCGCGGCAGGGGTAGGCGGCCGGCCGCCCACTCGGCCACCATCGCGCCCAGGACCCACTCGAACCAGCGCGCGAGGAACACTTCCCACGCGGGGCCACCGAGCTGGCTCGGCAGCGGCACCAGGGCGAGGGCCACGCGATACGCCATCGTCACGCCGAGCACCGCGCCGAGCGCGCGGAGCGCCCCGAGCCGGGCGATCAGCCAGAAGACCGCCGGGTAGGCCACGTAGAGCTGCGCCTCCACCGCGAGGGTCCAGGCGGGCGGGTTGACGCCGTCGAACGTGGTGGTGTGGAAGGCGTGCACGAGGAGGGCCTGCGCGGTCACGGTCAGCCACGAGACCGAGCCGCCCGCCACCCACCAGAGCGCGAGGGCCACGACGAGCGCGGCCAGGTAGGGCGGGTAGAGCCGCCAGAAGCGCCGCGCGAAGAAGTGCCGCCAGCGGGGCGCGGGCGCCGACGCGCCCGCCCGGGCGAGCGCCCGCGCGTGCGGCAGGTGGATGCAGAACCCGCTGATCACGAAGAAGAACGGCACGCCGAGATAGCCGAAGCCGAGGAGGAGGGCGAGCCAGGGCCACGGCCCGCCGTCGAGGTTCGGCGCGTCCCGGTAGCCGGACACCGCCAGGTGGCACACCACCACCGCCAGCGCGGCCAGGCCCCGCAGCTGATCGATGCGCTCCCATCGACTGCGGGTCGGCCCCGTCCGAGTCTCGACCGCCATCACCTCGGAACGGCTGCATCCGCGATGCCACGCGGCGAGCCCTCCAACCGCGCGATTACTCGTGACTCCGGCGGCCGCGTCGACATCCGCGTGGGCACACGCCTTGTAATTTCTACCTGGAGCCCACGCGGCGGCCGAGCCGCCGGCCGCTCCACCACCCCGTTTCCTGCTAGAATTCCGCCGCCGATCAATCTCGAGGTCCCGGAGGGCGTCCCATGGCGATCAC
>DASZJM010000388.1:0-4737 GCA_035948165.1 Candidatus Methylomirabilota bacterium | reverse complement strand
GTTCGTGGTGTTCCCGTTCTACTGGATGATCGTCACGTCCTTCAAGGGCGAGACCCAGATGCGCAGCGTGGTCTCGATGTTCTGGCCGAGCCCGTTCGTGGCCGAGAACTACGAGCACCTGTTCAAGAAGACCGAGTTCGTGTCCTGGTTCGGCAACAGCATCATCGTGGCGGTGTCGAGCACCTTCCTGGCCACCGCGGTGGGCACCCTCGGCGCCTACGCGCTGGCCCGGCTCAAGTTCCTCGGCCGCGCGTTCATGGCCAGCACGGTGCTGATCACCTACCTGGTACCGCCGTCGATCCTGTTCATTCCGCTCTACGCCCAGATCCGCAATCTGGGCCTGGCCGACAGCCTCACCGGCCTGATCGCAGCGTACCCGTCCTTCACGGTGCCGTTCGTGACCTGGCTGCTGATGGGCTACTTCGAGTCGATCCCGGTGGAGCTGGAGGAGTCCGCCATGATCGACGGGGCCACCCGCTTCGGCGCGTTCCGCCGGGTGATCCTGCCGCTCGCCGCCCCCGGCCTCCTCGCGAGCGCGCTCTACGCCTTCACCCAGGCGTGGAACGAGTTCCTCTACGCCCTCGTCTTCATCACCAATGTGAAGCTGCGCACGCTGCCGGTGGGCCTCTCCACCTTCATCACCGGCGACGTCTACGGCTGGGGCTATCTGATGGCCGGCGCGGTCCTCACCACCCTCCCGGTCATCGCGGCCTACATCTACCTGCAGAAGTACATGGTCGAGGGCCTCACCGCGGGGAGCGTGAAGGGCTAGGCTTTCTCCCTCTCCCCTTTGGGGAGAGGGCAGGGTGAGGGGCTGGAGGGTGAGGGGCTGCCGGCTGAGGGGCCCGCCGCAGCGCCGACTCGATCAACGCCTCCACTATCCACCGCGCGACGACCTCCACCTCGCGGTAGCTCGCCCCCCAGATGTCCCGCAGCACCACGTACGACTCGATCCCGTAGATCAGCGAGAGCGCCTTGAGCAGTCGCTCGTAGGCCTCCGGCCCGAGCGTGGCGGCCAGCGGCGCGGCGGCCCGGTGCAGCATGTAGCGGCGGTGCCCGCGCCGGTACGGCTCCTCCTCCAGGAGCCCCATCCGCTCGAGCGACTCGTGCTCCAGCGAGAGCTGCAGGGCCGCCCGCATGTGCGGCTCGAACCGCTTGAACAGCGGGAACGTCTTGTCGAACAGCTCGCGCACCCGCACCAGGCCGTCGGCCGCGGTCGGCTCGAAGCGCCGCACCGGGGCCAGGCTCTCCGCCACCACCGCGCTCACGAGCTTGCTGCGGCTCGGGAAGTAGCGGTAGGCGGTGGCCCGCGAGACGCGGGCCTTCACCGCGAGCTCGGGGACCGACGGGATGCGCCCGCGCCGGACCAGCGCCATCGCGTGGCCGAGCAGCAACCGGTAGGTGCGCGCCGGCGGACCGGTGGGGCCGGTGTCGGGGGGTGGCGGGGTCCTCACGGCTCGCTACTGTGACCGCGTAATTGCTGGTTGACAAGAGGGGAAGGCGCTTCCTACTATGGCCCACTCGCGTGAGACAGGTGTCTCATGAAAGCCGGAGCTGCCCACCGCCGCGCAGCACCCGACCCGAGGCGGGGCCGCTCCCAGGCAGGAGGGCGGCATGACCAGCGTTCTGTTCACGAACGTCCGGATCTTCGACGGGACCGGCGCTCTGGCCTATCCGGGAGAGATCCTCGTCCAGGGCATCTCGCCGTTCCACAAGGATCCGCATAAGGAGCCGGCGCGCGGGCAATTCCGCCGGTCCGCCGCGTGAGGACGGGCGGAAGCTCCGCGTGACCACGCAGTTCGTCGAGCGGATGGCGGTCGAGACCGACGGGAGCGGCGAGGCGGTGTTGATGATCCACGGGCTCGGCGGGACTTCCAATGTGTGGACGCCGGTCCTGCCCGCGATGAGTCACCACCGGACGATCCGGCCGGACCTGCCCGGGTCGGGCCGCTCGCATCGAGTGGAGGGACCGCTCTCGATCGAGCGCTTCGTCCAGGCGATGCAGCGCGTGTGCGCGGTGCTCGGTCTGGAGCGGGTGCACGTGGCCGCCCATTCTCTCGGGACGATCGTCGCGTTTCACATGGCGATCGCGGCTCCGCGGCTGGTACGGAGCCTCGCGCTCTTCGGCCCGGTGCTGTGCCCGCCCGACAGCGCGCGGCCGGGCATCCGCGCGCGGGGGGAGAAGGCGCGCGCGGAAGGGGAGGCGGGCATGCAGGCCATCGCCGACGCGCTGGTGCAAGGGGCGATCTCGAGCGAGACGCGGACGCGGCGGCCGGTCGCGGTGGCGGCGGTGCGGGAGCTGGTGATGCGCCAGTGCCCGGACGGCTACGCCCGCTCCTGCGACGCGCTCGCGGATGCGCGGGCGGTGGAGGTGGCCGGCATCGATTGCCCGACGCTGCTGGTGACCGGCGACGAGGACGCCATCGCCCCGGCCCAGGGGGTGCGACAGATCGGCGAACGCATCCGGGGCGCGCGGGTGACGGTGCTGCCGCGCTGCGGGCACTGGACCATGGTCGAGAAGCATGAGGAGTGCGATGACCTGTTGCGACGCTTCTATTCCAGGCGCGTGTAGCGGGTCGGGGTCCGCCAAGGAGAGCGAATGATGACGACGAGCGTGCTCTTCACCAACGTCCGGATCCTCGACGCTGGGGCCGCTCGGTAGCCTGACCGGCGCGTGTCACTCTTCTGGCGGTGGTTCTGGGGGCTGGTGGTCGGGGTGCCGGCGGCGGCGTTCGTAGTGTGGGGGCTCGCCGACAACCCCAAGCTGTTTCTGACCACCGGGATGAACGGGCTCACCCTGGCGGCGCTGTACTTCCTGGTGGCGAGCGGGTTCACGCTGGTCTTCGGCCTCATGCGCAATGTCAACCTGGCCCACGGCTCGCTCTACCTGCTTGGCGCCTACGTGGGCTACGTGGTGGGGGACCGGACCGGGTCGTGGCTGATGGCGGTGGCGGCCGGCTTCGCGAGCGCGGCCCTGTTCGGCCTGGTGCTCCAGGTGGCGGTGTTCCGCTTCATGCACGGCGAGGACCTGCGCCAGACCCTGGTGACCATCGGGCTCTCGATCATGATGGCGGACATCCTCCTCTGGATCTTCGGCGGCGAGATCTACCAGTTCGACCCGCCGCGCGCCATCTACGGCCGGACGCTCCTGCCGATCGTGGAGGTGTATCCGACCTACCGGCTGGTGCTGCTCGCGATGTCGGCCGCCATCGGCGTCCTCCTCTGGTGGTTTCTCAACCGCACCCGCGTGGGCATGATGATCCGCGCCGGGGTGGACGACCGGGCGATGCTGTCCGCCGCTGGTGTCAACGTGCAGTTCGTGTTCGCCATCACCTTCGCGATCGGGGCCGGCCTCGCCGGTTTCGCCGGAGTGGTCGGCGGCACCGCGCTGTCGATCGCCCCGGGCGAGGACACGCGCTACCAGCTCGCCTCGCTGGTGGTGGTCATCGTGGGCGGGATGGGGAGCGTCGTCGGGGCCGCGATCGGGGCGATCCTCATCGGGGTGGCGGAGCAGTTCGGGCTCGCCTACGCGCCCACGTACAGCGTGGTGTTCACCTTCGTGATCATGGCGCTGGTGCTCGCGTTCCGGCCGCAGGGAATTCTCGGGAGGCGGGCGTGAGCGCGGCCGACTGGCGGAAGGCGATGAACGCCGGGGCGGGGCGGTACGCGTGGGCGGGGGGCGCTGCGGGGCGTCGGGCGGTTGCGCGGCCTTCGGCCAGCCCCTCACCCCGGCCCTCTCCCGTGGGGGGAGAGGGGGAAGTTGCGGCCGGGGCGGGGGCGTGGGCGGGGTGGATCGGGCGGCGGGTGAGGGCGCGTCATCTGCTGGTGCTGCTCGCGGTGCTGGTCTATCCGTGGGTGGCGACTCCGTTCTTCACGTTCCAGATCGGGGCCCAGGCCCTGGCGCTCGGGCTGATCGCGCTCTCGCTGACGTTCCTCGCCGGGTACGGGGGCATGGTCTCGCTCGCCCAGATGACGGTGGCGGGCATCGCGGGCTACATGTACGCGATCTTCGCCACGAGCGGCACCGACATCAGCCTGCGCTGGCCGTGGGGGCTCGCGGTGGTCCTGGCCCTCGTGATCGCGACGATCTGCGCCACCCTCATCGGCTGGTTCTCGGTGCGCACCGAGGGCATCTACACGATCATGATCACGCTGGCGATCGGAGTGGCCTTCTACTACCTCGCCCAGCAGAACTACTCGCTCTTCAACGGCTTCCAGGGCTTCCAGAGCGTGATGACGCCGGCGGTGGCGGGGGTGGAGCTGCGCGCGCCGATCCCGTTTTACTACCTCGCGCTGTTCTGGGCGCTCGGGGGCTACTTCTTCGTGAGCTACCTGCTGCGCGCGCCATTCGGGGTGGCGCTGCAGGGCATCCGAGACAACCCGCGCCGCATGAGCGCGCTCGGCTTCAACGTGACCGCGCACCGGGTGGCGGCCTACGCGGTGGCGGGCGTTCTCGCCGCGATCGGGGGCATCCTGATGGTCTGGTACAACGGCCTGGTCTCGCCCGGCTCGGTGGGCACCGGGTGGCTGATCAACATCCTGATCATCGCGGTCCTGGGCGGCATGCGCCATCCGATCGGGGCGTTCGTCGGAGCCATCGTGTTCGTGCTGCTGCAGAACTTCGCGGTCGACCTGGTCGGCCGCGAGCGCTTCAACCTGCTGATCGGCGGGGTCTTCCTGGTCATCGTGCTGTTCTCGCCGGACGGCATGCTCGGCTGGTGGGCGCAGGCTCGGCAG
>DASZJM010000387.1:0-1828 GCA_035948165.1 Candidatus Methylomirabilota bacterium | reverse complement strand
GAGGGCCGGCTCGTCGAGGCGGGGGAGGCGAAGAGCTACCCGCCGGCCACCTTGACGTCGCGCCCGCGGCCCGGCCGCTTCGTCGACAAGGCCGCGGTCAAGGCCGCGATCGGCGATCCCGGCACCGTGACGGTCAACGCGCTCGGCCCGCAGTTCCATCAGGGCCTCGAGCCCTCGCGCTACGGCCGGCCTGGGCGTGTGCCGGGCTCGGTCAACGTGCCGGCGGCGACGCTGGTCGATCCCGCCACGAAGAAGTTCGTCTCGCCGGCCGACGCGCTCGCCCGGTTCACCGAGGCCGGCATCGACCGCGACCGGCGGGTGATCGCGTACTGCGGCGGCGGGATCTCCGCGACCATCGACCTCTTCCTGCTGCACCAGCTCGGCTTCGACGACCTCACGCTCTACGACGGCTCCATGGGCGAGTGGGCGAAGGACCCGAGCCTGCCGATCGAGACGGGCTAGGCGGACGAGACGTCCGGGCCGCGCAAAGGCGGCCGTGGAACCGGGATCGCGGCCCCACGGTCCCACAGCTGGCGCAGCACGCGGCGCCGCTCGCGCTCGAGCCCGTCGAGGGCCTCGAGGGCGGAGGGCGCCTCCGCGGCGCAGCCGGGCAGCTCCGGATGCTCCGCGCGCCGCAGCCACTGGCCGTCGCGCTCGATCGACTCGAGCACCAGCAGGTAGGGCACCGCCTCGTAGTAGGCGAGCGGCCTCCGGTCGTCCATCAGACGAAGGGCACCCACGCGATGGGCACGCCCGCATCCGACTGGCGCGCCTTCTCGGTCGCCCCGATCCAGCTCTCGCCTTCCGGTAGCACCGCGGAGGCCGGCCGCACGCGGCAGAGGCTCGGGTCGTCGACGTTCGGGGGCAGCGCGCCCCGCTCCCGCAGCGCGCGTGCGGCCTCCATGAGGCGGCGCCGCACGAGGATCACCATCGCGTCGGTGGTGCCCAGGTGCTCCTGGGTGCGGTCGTAGATCGTCCCCATCGTCTCGGTCATGGCGCGGTCCTGCAGGTTGCCGAGGAACGGGATGCCGAGGGTCAGCTCCTTCTGCAGCTCCCGGTCCTGGCGGTAGTCGTTGTGGATGTTGGCGGCGGTGTAGTAGCGGCGATAGGGATCGCCGTCCGACTCGACGTAGCCGCCCCACGACGCGAAGGGATCGCGCACCTGCCGCGCCTCCTCCTCGGTCACCGGGCGATCGAGCCGAGCTCGCATCACGAACTGGAGGTTGTAGTGGTCGTCGAGCGGCACCCAGGCCCGCGCCGAGACGATGTGGGGATCGCTCGCCGCGATCATCGAGTAGAAGGGCATGATGAACTGGGTGATGCGGTGCCAGTAGAGCCCCTCCACGTCCGAGCGCCGCCGCGCCGAGTAGCACGCGCCGTAGTCGGTGGGCAGCACCTCGAGCCGCGGCCGCTTGTCCCGATGGAACGTGCCCCGCTGCTTGGAGTCGGGCGTGCGCTTGGCGTGCACGAAGTCGATGTGGGAGGAGTCGATGTCGCCCTCGAGCGCCTGCACCCAGTTGCACTCCTCCAGCATCAGGAGTGGCGGGTAGACCTGCGCGGCGGGCAGGGTGTTGATCTCGAAGGCGGGCAGCGGAGGCGCGGTCTCGCGCGGCCCCAGGTAGGTCCAGATCACGCCGTTCACATCCCGGCACGGATACGCGCGGGCGCGGATCTTGTCCTTGAAGGTGGACTCCTCCGGCTCGTTCGGCATGTCGACGCAGCGGCCGGTGACGTCGTACTTCCAGCCGTGGTACGAGCAGCGGAGCCCGCACTCCTCGTTGCGGCCGAAGAAGAGCGAGGCGCCGCGGTGCGGGCAGTTGGCCGCGAG
>DASZJM010000386.1:0-12407 GCA_035948165.1 Candidatus Methylomirabilota bacterium | reverse complement strand
GTCCGGATGGCGTGGCGCACTATCTGGTCAAGTCGATGTCCCAGCTGAGGCGCCTGCTGGGCGGGTAGGGATGCGCGTCCTCCTGCACTCGGGCGGCCCGCTGGGGCCGGTCGGCCGCGCCGCCCTGCCCGACTTCCTGGGTCCGCTCCGCCGGGTGGCCTTCGTGACCGCGGCGAGCCTCCACGACGAGACCGCCTCGTTCGAGCGCGTGCGGGCCGCGTTGAGCGCGCCGCCCCCGGACGGGGCCGGCCTCGAGCTCCTGCACCTGCGCTGGAACCACGATCCGCTCGGGACGCTGGCCCAGGCCGACGCGCTCTTCATGGGCGGCGGCAACACCTACGCGCTGCTCCAGCGACTGCGCGGGGCGGGGCTGCTCGAAGCCATCCGCGAGCGCGTGAAGGCGGGCATGCCCTACATGGGCGCGAGCGCGGGCTCCAACGTGGCCGGCCCCACCATCCTCACCACCAACGACTGGAACGTGGTGGCCCTGGATCGGTTCGACGCGCTCGGGCTCGTCGGCTTCAACATCAATCCCCATTACAAGGAAGCCGATCCCATGATGGCGCCCTTCAGCGAGACGCGCGACGACCGGATCCGCGAGTACCACGTGATCAACGCCAACCCGGTGCTGGGGCTCGAGGAGGGGGCCTGGGTGGTCGTGGAGGACGGGGCGGTGACCGCACACGGGACCGCACGGGTGAAGCTGTTTCGGCCGGCCGCCGACCCGGTGTGGTACCAGGCCGGCGACCGTCTGCCCGTCACTTAGCGACCGCCCGGAAGAACCCGCCTGCTTCGCTCGTCGTCGCATCGGGTGCTTCCGAGCGGCCTGGTTCGCAGGAGATCAGGAGCGGTCGGGCGTCAGCCCGAGCACCTCTGGCCCTTGGGCGCTTCGTAGTTGGCGACCTTGAAGGTGCGGACGAAGGAATCCTCCCAGACCTCGAGCGGCAGCCGGCCCATGTCCTGCACGCCGTCGAAGACCGAGAACTTGGCGCGGCGGGTGAACTCGCTCGACGAGACTCGCTTGCCGAGGAAGCCGAGCGCGGTCGGCTTGTCCACGAACAGGGCCAGCGTCTCGTTCACCGGCTGGACCGCGCCGCCGGTGCCCGGCTTGAGCCAGGAGAGCACGACCGAGAAGCCCTGCACGTTGGGATCGGCCACCAGCGGCTGCAGCGCGGCCATGCGCCGCAGCAGGTCGGTGCCGTAGCGGGAGAACATCGCGGAGGCGCGGCGCTCCGCGGGCAGCGCGGAGAAGCGGGCGTCCTCGTCCTGATCGATCATGATCCACACCGAGAGGTAGCGGTCGTCCTCCGTCGCCCCCTTGGGCTGGCGGAAGCCGATGCCCGCCTTCTGCACGCCGACCCACGGCATGCAGTGATAGATCTCCTCGCGCATCTGCTGCAGGAGCGCCTGGTGGGTGGTGGCGAGGGTCCGCGCCTTCGGCGTCTTGTACTGGTCGATCCCCATGATCGCCTCGTCGGCGGCCGCGGGAATCGGAATGACGAAGATGAGGGCGAGGGCGGCGAGCCGCCGCACGATGAAGCGGGACATGAACTGTCGCATCGGGATCCTCCTGTCGCGGAGCACATTCAGATCCCGACGAGCGCTTTCGTGCGCCCTTCCTTCGGTAGCCCGGCTGTCAGGATCATCACCTGACCCGCGGCTTTGCGTCCCCGTCTCGCGACGGGTTTGCCATTGTCGGGAAGAGGCTCCGCGAGGAGGAGAGGGGAGCAATCGCGATGCCAGTGCGGGGGGCGTCCGCGCGGCCAGCAATGATCGGTAGATAGCCGGCCCGCGCCGAGCGCGGTGTCATCGGCCTGACGCGCGTGTCGGCATACGCTCACACGCAAGATGTGCTATCCATGCGGGCATGCTCTCGGACGCTCCGGTCGAGGTCACCGGGCTCTTCGTGGTCACGGTGGTGGGCATGCTGGCGCTCGTGCTCTGGGGCGCGGTCCGCGCGGCGCGCCGCGTCGGGCCGCGCGCGATGCTCAGGGTGCGGCTCGCCGGGGTCGCGCTCGGCGGCTGGCTCGCGATTACCGCGGCGCTGGCCGCCCACGGGTTCTTCGAGGACTTCTACGCCCTGCCGCCCCACATGCTGCTCGCGATCGGCCCGCCGCTCCTCGCCCTGATCGCCCTGACCACGTTCGGCGGCCTCGACCCGCTCCTCGCCGCGCTGCCCGCGTCCTGGCCGATCGCGGCGCAGACCTTCCGCGTGGCGGTGGAGATCGTGCTGTGGCGCCTCGCGGTGGCGGGGGTGGCGCCCGAGATCATGACCTTCACCGGGCGCAACGTCGACATCCTGGTCGGACTCACCGCGCCGCTCGCGGCCTACGCCTGCTTCGTCCGGCGCGTGTGTCCGGCGCGGGTGGCGTGGTGGTGGAACTGGGCCGGGGTCGTCATCCTACTGAACGTGGTGGTGCACGCCCAGCTCTCGGCCCCGACGCGGTTCCGCCTCTTCGAGACCGACCCGCCCACCACCTTCATCGGAGACCTGCCCTACATCTGGCTGCCCGCGTTCCTGGTGCCGCTGGCGTGGGCGCTCCACGCGATCTCGCTGCGCCAGCTCCGTCAGCTCGGCTCGCCCCGCTGACCCGCGCGCCGCCGGCGCCGGTGGCGCATGTTGAGCAGCTCCACGAGCAGGGAGAAGGCCATCGCGAAGTAGATGTAGCCCTTCTCCACGTGGGTGCCCATGCCCTCCGCGACCAGCATCACCCCGATCAGGAGCAGGAAGGCCAGGGCCAGGATCTTGAGGCTCGGATGCTGGTCGATGAACCGGCTGACCCCGCCCGCCGAGACCAGCATCACCAGCATCGCGATCACCATCGCGGTGACCATCACCGAGAGGTGGTTGGCCATGCCGACCGCGGTGATCACCGAGTCGAGCGAGAAGACGATGTCGAGCAGGAGGATCTGCACGAGCACCCAGAAGAAGGCGGCGCGCGCTCCCGCGGCGGCCTGCGCGTGGGGATCCGCCTCCACCTTCTCGTAGATCTCCCGGGTCGCCTTGAAGATGAGGAAGAGGCCGCCGCCCAGCAGGATCAGATCGCGACCGGAGATGCCCCGGCCGAGGACGGTGACGAGGGGCTCGGTGAGCCCCATGATCCACGAGATCGTGAAGAGCAGGCCGATGCGGACGCCGAGCGCGAGGACGAGGCCGAGGCCCCGTGCGAACTCGCGCTGGCCCTGGGGCAGGCGGGCCACCAGGATCGCGATGAAGACCACGTTGTCGATGCCCAGCACGATCTCCATGGCGGAGAGGGTGGCGAGCGCGACGAGCCCGTCGGTGGTGAGGAGGGCGCCCACTACCTCACGCGGGGCAGGACGTGCCGGGCGAACAGCTCGATGGCGGCGAGATCCTCCTGGTCGAGCATCTGCAGCAGCACTCGCTGCACCCCCGCCTCCTCCCACTCGCGGACCTGGTCGACCACCTCGTCGGGCGTGCCCACCAGGAAGCTCTGCCCGCGCCACGCCTCCTCGTCGGCCGGCATCTGGGGGAAGGTGGCGCGGGCCGCCGCGATGCGCTGGGCCACGTCGTGGCGGTCGCGGCCGATCGCGAGCGGGATCATGAGGGAGCGGGCGACGCTCTCCGGGTCGCGCCGGACCGCCGCGCAGTGCTTGGCCAGCACCTCGCGCTTCTGGCGGAAGGTCTCGGGGTCCACCCGCGTGACGTTCCACTCGTCGGCGAACTCGGCGGCGATGCGCAGGGTGCGCTTCTCTCCGCGGCCGCCGATGACGAGGCGCAGGCGGCCGTAGGTGGGCAGCGGGTAGTTCTCGGCCTTGTGGAGCGGGTAGTAGGGCTGCTCGAGGGTGACCGGCTCGCCCACCCCGAGGGCCCGGATGTAGCGCGCCGCGCACTCGAGGCGATCGAGCCGCTCCTTCATGGGCGGCAGCGGGATGCCGAACATCGCGTGCTCGTGCTCGTTCCACCCGCCGCCCAACCCCAGGTCCATCCGCCCGCCCGAGAGGTTGTCGAGGGCCACCGCCATCTTGGCGAGCAGGGCGGGGTGGTAGAACGTCACCGGCGAGACCATGGGCCCGAAGCGGATGCGCCGCGTCCGGGCCGCCAGCATGGTGAGCGAGGTCCACGTCTCGAGCGAGGGCCGCTTGGATTCGCCCCAGAGTCCGGTGAGATGATCCGACCGGCAGAGCGACTCGTAGCCCATGTCCTCGGCCGCGTGCACCAGGCGCTGCCAGCGCTCCCAGGTGAGCCCTTCCTGCCCCTCGATCATGATGCCCACGCGCATGACCCGTGGCCTCCTCTGGTCTTCGGGATCCCGGCGGGAGCCGGGTTTTCATGTATACCGCAACTGCCGGCCGCGCGCCCCGTGATAAACTCGGCCTCGCTGCGGCCATGGCGCCATCCCAGCGACTCCTGCTCCTGATTCCCACCAGCACGTACCGCACCGAGGACTTCGTCGACGCGGCGCGCTCGCTCGACGTCGACCTGGTGATCGCGTCGGATCGCCCGAACGTGATGGCGGGCGAGTTCCCGGATCATCTGCTCACGCTGCCCTTCTCCGATCCCGCCGCGGCGGCCCGCGAGATGCAGCGCTACGCGGCGCGCCGGCCGATCGACGCGGTGGTGCCGGTCGACGACGCCACCACCGTGGTGGCCTCCGCGGTCGGCGAGGCGCTCGGCCTGCGGGTGAACCCGCTCGCCGCCGCCCAGGCCACCCGCGACAAGCGGGTGATGCGCGAGCGGCTCGCGCGGGCCGGGGTGCCGTCGCCCTCGTTCACGGTGGTGCGGGTCGCCGAGGACGGGGCGGCGGTGGCCGCGCGCGTCGCGTACCCGTGCGTGCTCAAGCCGCGGGTGCTCTCCGCGAGCCGCGGGGTGATCCGGGCCGACGACCCCGCGTCCTTCGTCGCCGCCTTCGCCCGCCTCGGGGCCATCCTGCGCGCGCCCGACGTGGCCGCGCTGGGCGAGGGGACCGACACCATCCTGGTGGAGGGCTTCGTGCCGGGCCGAGAGGTCGCGCTCGAAGGCCTGCTCGAGGACGGCGTCCTCCGCACCCTCGCGCTCTTCGACAAGCCCGATCCGCTCGACGGGCCCTTCTTCGAGGAGACGATCTACGTGACCCCGTCGCGGCTGCCCGCCGCGACCCAGGCCGCGGTGGCCGACGTGGCCGCGCGGGGCGCCCGCGCGCTCGGTCTCACCGACGGCGCGGTCCACTGCGAGCTTCGTCTGCGCGCGGGGCCCGCGGGCGTGCTCGAGCCGGTGGTGCTGGAGATCGCGGCGCGCTCCATCGGCGGCCTCTGCGGGCGCACCCTGCGCTTCGGCACCGGGCTCTCGCTGGAGGAGCTGATCCTGCGGCGGGCCCTCGGGCGGCGAGTGGACTCGCTCGAGCGCGAGCGCGCGGCCGCCGCGGTGATGATGATCCCGATCCCGCGCGGCGGCGTCCTCGAGGAGGTGCGGGGCCTCGACGTGGCCCGCGCGGTGCCCCTCATCGAGGACGTCACGATCTCGCTGCACAAGGGGCAGGAGGTGGTGCCGCTGCCGGAAGGCTCGCGCTACCTCGGCTTCATCTTCTCGCGCGCGGCCGGCCCCGCGGAGGCGGAGGCGGCCCTGCGGGAGGCCCACCGTCACCTGCAGTTCGTGATCCGCTGAGACCGGGCGCGCGACCGCGCCGCGAGGGAGACCGGCCATGAGCATCGTGCGGGAGTTCGAGCGCGCCTTCAACCGGCAGGACGTGGCGGCCCTGGTCGCTTGCTTCGCCCCCGACGGGTCCTACCACGACACCTTTTTCGGCGGGCACGCGGGGCCCGACGCCTTGCGCGCGATGTTCGAGCGCATGTTCCGGGAGGGCCGCGACTACCGGTGGACGATGGAGACGGTGGTGGAGACCGACGCCGGCGCGGCCGCCGAGTGGACCTTCGGCTACACGGTGTCCGACGCGATCCCCCGCAGCTCGGGCCGCGCGGTGCGCTTCCGCGGCATGAGCTTCTTCGAGAAGCGCGCCGGGCGGATCGCGGCCTACCGCGAGTCCTTCGACCTGGGCGCCGCGCTCCTGCAGCTGGGCTTCAGTCCGGAGGCGATGGCCAAGACCATCCGGCGGCATCGGCTCTGAGGTGTCGACCTATGTCCTGCGGCGGCTCGCCCTGTTCGTGCCCACGCTGATCGGGGCCTCGATCTTGATCTTCGTGCTGATGCGGCTGGTGCCGGGGGACATCGCGGAGATCCTGGTCTACCAGACCGGCTCCGAGTCGAGCGCGGTGCAGGCGAAGCAGATCCAGCAGATCCGCCGGGAGCTGGGCCTCGAGCGCCCCATCGTCACCCAGTACCTCGACTGGATCGCGGGCGCGGTGCGCGGCGACTTCGGCCAGTCCTACGTGCAGCGCCGCCCGGTGGTGGACATCCTGCGCGAGCGGTTTCCCCGCTCCATGGAGCTGGCCGGCCTCACCCTGCTGCTCGCGGTGGTGTGGGCGATTCCGCTCGGGGTGATCTCGGCGGTGCGGCAGAACCGGCCCGTCGACTACCTCGCGCGGCTGGTCAGCCTGAGCGGGCTCAGCCTGCCGCTGTTCTTCACCGGGGCGCTCATCCTCTACGGCCTGGTGCGCCTCTTCCACTGGTTGCCCCCGCTCGAGTTCGTGTCGTTCCGGGAGGACCCGGTGGAGAACCTCAAGCAGCTCATCTGGCCCGCGCTCGCTCAGGCCTACTACATCAGCGCGCCGATCACCCGGCTGACCCGCTCGCAGATGCTCGAGGTGGTGCGCCAGGACTACGTGCGCACCGCGCGGGCCAAGGGCCTGGCCGAGCGCGCGGTGATCTACCGCCACGCCCTGCGCAACTCGCTGCTGCCGGTGGTCACCTTCATCGGCTGGTGGGGCGGGCGGCTCCTGGGCGGGCTCGTGATCATGGAGATCATCTTCGTGGTGCCGGGCATGGGCAGCGCCCTCGTCCAGGCGGTGAGCCAGCGCGACTATCCGACCGTCCAGGCGATGGTGTTCGTGATGGCGCTCGTGTTCCTCGCGGTGAATCTCGCGATCGATCTGCTCTACGCGTGGCTCGACCCGCGCATCCGCTACGCGTGAGACGCGCGTGAGCACCGTCGCGCGCTTCGTGCGCGGGCAGCCCCTCGGCGCGGCGGGGGCGGTGGTGGTGCTGGTCCTCATCGTGGTGGCCCTGCTCGCCCCGCGGCTCGCGCCCCACGGGCCGAAGGAGACCGGCTTCGCCACCTACGTGGCCCCGAGCCGCGAGTTCCCGATGGGCACCGATCAGGTGGGCCGCGACGTGCTGAGCCGGATCATCTGGGGCGCGCGGCTCTCCCTCTACGTGGGCCTGGTCTCGGTGGTGTTCGGCATCAGCCTGGGCGCCCTCTGGGGCGTGGTGACCGCCTACGTGGGAGGGGCGACCGATACCGGCAGCCAGCGCGTCGTCGACTGCCTGATGGCCCTGCCGCCCATCATCCTGGCGCTGTCGCTGATGGCCGCGCTCGGCCAGTCGGTGAACAACGTGATCCTGTCCCTGGTCATCCTGCTCACCCCCACCGCGGTGCGCACGGTGCGCTCGGTCGCGCTCGCGGTGGCGGCGACCCCGTTCATCGAGGCGGCGGAGGCCTCCGGCGCGTCGCGGACCCGGGTGGTGTTCCGCCACCTGATCCCGAACTGCCTGGCGAGCTACATCGTGCTCGTCACGACGAACATCTCCTACGCGATCGTGGTGGAGGCCTCGCTGAGCTTCATCGGCGCGGGGGCCCCGCCCGACGAGCCCTCGTGGGGCGGCATGCTCGCGCAGGGCATCCAGGCGCTGGAAACCGCGCCGTGGATGGTATTCTTCCCCGGACTGGCCATCAGCCTGGCCGTGTTCGGCCTGAACCTACTGGGCGATTCGATCCGCGACCTGACGGATCCACGTCTCCGCGGCGGCCTGGGCTAGGCGCACACTCGCAAAGGAGCGATCGCGATGCCGACGAGCCTCTGGACCCGCCAAGGCCCCGCGGCCCTGATCGCCGCGCTCCTCCTCACGCTCGGCCCGGCCGCCGCGCCGGCGATCGCCCAGGAGAAGCCGCGCGCCGGCGGCATCCTGACCTGGTTCGACTACGGCGATCCCGGCCGGCTCGACGTCCACGCCGAGTCGCCGCTCGTCGTCCAGCAGGCGACCGCCGGCATCTACAGCGGGCTGCTCCAGTACGACCCCGACGAGCCGAGCAAGATCATCGGCGACCTGGCGGAGCGGTGGACCGCGTCGCCCGACGGCCGCACCTACACCTTCCACCTGCGGAAGAATGTGAAGTGGCACGACGGCCAGCCCTTCAGCTCGGCGGACGTGAAGGCCTCGTTCGACCGCCTGCTCAATCCCGAGTTCCGGAGCCCGAAGTGCGGGGCCGCGCTCAAGCCCATGGTGGCGAGCGTGGAGGCGGTGGACCCCAACACCGTCGAGTTCAAGCTCAAGTTCGCGGCCGCGCCCTTCCTGCCCTCGGTCGCCTCCGCGTGGTGCCGGGTGGCGGCCAAGCACGTGCTGGCCAAGTACGGCGACCTCAACGCCCCCGAGGCCCAGATCGGCACCGGGCCGTTCAAGTTCAAGAAGTACGAGCGCGGCAGCGTGATCGAGTGGGAGAAGAACCCGAACTACTTCATCCCCGGCCTGCCCTACCTCGACGGGGTCAAGCAGTTCATCCTGGTGGGCGGACCCACCCAGCTCGCGGCGGCCAAGGCGTCGAAGGTCATGCTGTGGGATGCGTGGCCGCCGATGCGCAAGACCCAGGCCGACGAGCTCGGGCGCGCGCGCACCGACGTCGACATCTACCAGGCCCCGATCAACACCGTGTTCTTCGTCTACCTGAACGCCAAGAAGCCGCCCTTCGACAACCCGGACATGCGCCGGGCGGTGAACCTCGCCATCGACCGGCAGGAGCTGGTGGCCAAGGCCCTCGAGGGCGCGGGGGTGCCGTGCGCGATCCTCGACCCGAAGCTCGTGGGCGACTTCGCCCTGCCGCTCGACGAGGTGGCCAAGGCCCCCGGGTGCCGCCAGCCCAAGGACGCCGACATCGCGGAGGCGAAGAAGCTCGTGGACAAGCACTACCCGGGTGGCCTCGACGTGGAGGTCGCGGTGCGCCAGGTCGGCAACTACGTCGACCGCGGCCAGCTCGCGATCGCCCAGCTCCGCAAGATCGGCATCCGCGGGACCATGAAGACCCACGAGAGCGCGGCGGGCTACGCCGCCTTCGGCAAGGGCGACTTCACGATCATCGCCAGCCAGGACCGGGCGATGGACATCAACGAGCCGAGCGGGGTCTTCCACATCTCCTACACCACCGACTCGGGGAGCAACTACGGGCAGTACGGCGACCCGAAGGTGGACGAGCTGAGCGAGCGCGCGCTCAAGGAGACCAACCGGGAGAAGCGCAAGCTGGCCTACTGGGAGCTGCAGCGCTACCTGCTCGCCCGGGGCGACCACGCCTCGATCGCGGTGGGGTGGGTGGAGGGCTGGTTCTTCAAGGACAAGAAGCTCCGCAACTACAAGCCCGGGCTCACCACCTACGACAACAACACCTTCATGAAGGTATGGATCGCCCCGTGACCTTCGACGACCCGCGCGTCCAGCGATTCCTCGACACCAAGGACATCATCCTGCTCGCCACCCTCAATCCCGACGGCGCTCCGCTCATCACCGTGATGTGGTTCCTCCACGACCCGGCCGCCCTCACCCTGATCAGCGTCGACGGGCTGCAGAAGGTGCGAAACCTCCGCCGCGATCCGCGCCTGCACCTGGTGGCGGAGAGCGGCGCGCGGGGCGACGAGATCAAGGGGGTGGCGATCCGCGGCCGCGCCGAATTCCTCGACGACACCGCGGAGCGCCGGCGCCTGGTCACCCGCATCGTCGACAAGTATCACCCCCACCTCGAGGGGTACTGGGGCGGGCGGGCCATGCCGGCGGATCGCGTGATGTTCCGCGTGGTGCCCCGCGAGGTCCGCACCTGGGGCCTGGACTGACCGCGGGCGATGCGCGCGGCCATCGAGCGGGTGATCGACGCGCCGGCCGAGCGCCTCGGGGCGCTGCTCGCGGAGAGCGAGCGACAGGGCTTCCGGTTCGTCCGACGCCTGGTCGAGGAGTGGGAGAGCGGCGCCAACCGCTTCGACCGCCCGGGCGAGGTCCTCTTCGTGGCGCGGGTCGGCGACGAGGTGGTCGGGGTGTGCGGGCTGAACGTGGATCCGCACGCGGGCGATCCCGCGATCGGTCGGGTGCGCCACCTCTACGTGCGGGTCTCGCACCGGCGCAGCGGCATCGGCGAGCAGCTCGTGGCCGACGTGGTCGAGGCGGCCCGCGGCCGGTTCGCCCGCCTGCACCTGCGCACCACCAACCTCACCGCGGCGCGCCTCTACGAGCGCTTCGGGTTTCGCCGCACCGGCGAGGGCCGCGATCGCACCCACGTGCTGGACGTGGGCACGCCGGCCGCCGCGCTGCTCGAGCAGGCCTACGCCGCGTTCAACGCGCGCGACGTCGACGCGGTCCTCGCCCTCATGCACGCCGACGTGGACTGGCCCAACGGCATGGAGGGCGGCCGCGTCCACGGCCACCGCGCGGTGCGCGAGTACTGGACGCGGCAGTGGGGCTCGATCGATCCGCGCGTCGAGCCGCGCGCCTTCGCCACCGAGGCGGACGGCCGGATCGCGGTGGACGTGCGGCAGGTGGTCCGTGACCGGGCCGGCGCGCTCCTCAAGGACGAGATGGTGCAGCACGTCTACCGCATCGAGGGGGGCCTGATCCGATCCATGGAAATCCGTGGGGAGATTCGCCCCGCCCCCTGAGCCGCGCGGCCTCGGATCAGCCGCGGATCAGCAGCACCAGGCCCGAGACGAAGAGCACCGCGAAGACCACCCGCCGGAAGCGCGCGCGATCGAGCCGGTTGAAGAGGAGCATGCCGGCGGCGAGGCCGACCACCGCGGGCACCGCGTAGAGCCAGGTGAGGCGCCACACCTCCCGGTCGAGGAGCCCGGCCCACCAGTAGCCGACCAGGATGACCGCCTGGTTGACGATCAGGAAGGCCTGGATGTTGGCTTTCACGGTACGCGGGCTCCAGTCCTGGGCCGCCGCGTAGAGGATCACCGGGGGGCCGGGCGTGCCGATCGCGCCGCCCAGCAGGCCCGCGACGAGGCCGGCGGCCAGGCCCCAGCCCCGGCCGCGGAGCTCCGGATAGAGCCCGAGCCACTCGAGCCCCACGATGAGCAGGAGCACCAGGCCGATGAGCCGGGTCAGGGTGGTGGGCGGCAGCACGGCGAGGAGCCAGACGCCGGCCGGCGTCGCCACCACCGAGCCCACCACCAGCTCCACCATGCCGTGGAGCGTGAAGTCGCGGCGCAGCGGCAGGAAGATGATCACGGTGAAGACGGTCGCGTAGAGGGTGATCAGCACGATCGCGTCGGCGGGCGACATGAGGAGCGGCAGGAAGGCGAGCGACACCAGCCCGATGCCGAAGCCGGCGAGCCCCTGGACGAAGCAGGCCGCCGCGACGACCGCCGCGCCCAGCAGCCAGGTCAGGGACAGCGAGGCGAAGGGCAACGAGGGCGCGCCTAGAACTTGGTCGGCCTCATCGAGCTGTCGATCTGTTCATGCCCCAGTTATTTCCGGATTAGAGCTAGTACGAAGGTCGACATCCAGCCGCTCCGCGATCCACCGTGTTAGGTGGACAGCGGTTTGAGAAGGTGGGCGGCGACGTCGCGCCGCCGGTTCCCGGAACGATGGTGTAGGTCGTCTCTCCTTTGTTTAGTCGAATAAACGAAATCTGGCAATTGCGCCCGCCATTTTTCTGGCAAGCCGCCAGCGCCATCCTCTCGGCTGTCTCTTTGGAGGCACTGTAGTACTGACCAACCGGCAAACAATGAGGTGCGGGAACAGTCGGATCAGTGGCCAAAGCTATCCACGCACCGTCGCCGTGCAACCCTGTTCTCAACAAGCTACAATCGGAGCCCTTTGCCTGACATCTTTGGAGCGCTTTTGATTGGGCTACCGGCTTGCGTAGCCAAGGCCAAATAGGCTGCGATGGCCACGAAAGACATTCTGCGCATGCCAATTCTCCCTTCAGCGCCGGGTCGTGCCCGGAATCCGCATCCTCTTCCGCGCTCAACCATGCCCTCGTCCCAGGCCATAGCGGGGCATTGTAGCAGCCCCTCGCCATTCCGGAAGCGCTTGGGTACACTGCTGTCGGCGACGAACACCCCACGCATCGGAGGCGGTCCGCGATGAAGCATCACAAGGTCTCCCGCACCGAGCTCACGCCGGTGAGCTTCCTCGTCCGCAGCGCCTACGTCTTTCCCGACAAGACGGCGGTGGTGCACGGGACGCGGCGCTACACCTACCGGCAGCTCGGCGAGCGGGTGAACCGGCTGGCCTCCGCCCTCCGCGCGGCGGGCATGCGGAAGCACGATCGCGTGGCGTTCCTCTGCCCCAACGTCCCCGCGATGCTGGAGGC